>NZ_JARPTC010000029.1:0-26924 GCF_030577015.1 Desulforamulus aquiferis
AGTATCAGAGGCATCACGGGGTTGAGCCCCGAACTTTTACCTCTAACTTAATGAACCACCTACGCGCCCTTTACGCCCAGTAAATCCGGACAACGCTTGCTCCCTACGTATTACCGCGGCTGCTGGCACGTAGTTAGCCGGAGCTTTCTCTTCAGGTACCGTCATTTGTTCGTCCCTGAAAACAGAGGTTTACAACCCGAAGGCCTTCTTCCCTCACGCGGCGTTGCTCCGTCAGGCTTTCGCCCATTGCGGAAGATTCCCCACTGCTGCCTCCCGTAGGAGTCTGGGCCGTGTCTCAGTCCCAGTGTGGCCGTTCGCCCTCTCAGGCCGGCTACCCATCGTCGCCTTGGTGGTCCATTACACCACCAACTAGCTAATGGGACGCGGATCCATCTGATAGTGATTAATCTTTCCTAATTAGAACATGCATTCCAATTAGCGTATCCGGTATTAGCAGCCGTTTCCAGCTGTTATCCCAGGCTATCAGGCAGGTTATCCACGCGTTACTCACCCGTCCGCCACTAAGTTTAAGTATCACTAGGTTTCAACTTAAACTCCGTTCGACTTGCATGTGTTAAGCACGCCGCCAGCGTTCGTCCTGAGCCAGGATCAAACTCTCCATTAAATATCTTGCAATATTTAAAGAGTTGATTAGCTCTTCTTTTACTTGTTTAGGAATTACTTGCTAGCGTTTGTATATAACGCTTGACGAGAATTCATTTGTGGTTGTCATAGTCTCGAGTTACCTCGACTTATGACTAAACCAAGTTGCATTCATCATCTACTGTTTAGTTTTCAAAGACCGTTTTGTTTGCCTGTCCTCTCGGCCAGGAATTACATCTTACCATGTCCCTCGCTCTGTTTCAAGTGCAAGTTTTTGGTAATTTTCATTTTATTTCTTCTGGCTAAAATCGCCCTCGATTTCAAATATTATCACAATGTAAAATCTATGTCAAGTATCATTTAAGATTGTTGAATTGTAATAATATTTGTTGCTTGCCCAGTATAAAACCGCCGGGTCGCAAAAGATATAATATCACTCCCGGCGGCTAATGTCAAAGGAAATTTGAAAATGTTTTATTAATCTCTGGGTCTCATCAGGGGGAAAAGTATTACATCTCTAATGGAAGATGAGTTGGTCAACAGCATAACTAGCCTATCTATGCCAATGCCCAGCCCCCCTGCCGGTGGCATACCATATTCAAGGGCCTGGATATAATCCTCATCATACATTTGGGCCTCATCGTCTCCAGCTTTCCGTTTTTCCACCTGGGCTAAGAAGCGGCCCTTTTGATCTATGGGATCATTAAGCTCAGAAAAGGCATTGGCCATTTCTCTACCGTAGATAAATAGCTCAAAACGATAGGTTAACTCGGGGCGCTCCTTTTGCCGCTTGGCCAGCGGGGAAATATCCACCGGGTAATCTATAACAAATGTTGGCTGAATGAGCTTGTCCTCAACCTTTTCTTCAAATACCAAGTTTAATATATCTCCCCAGGAGCTGCCCTTTTCCACTTCTAAACCTAGACCCTTAGCAGCAGCATAGGCTTCCTTGGCATCTTTTAGCTGGGTAAAATCAAGTCCTGAATGCTCCTTGACGATTTCCAGCATAGGCACCCGCCGCCAGGGTTTACCCAGCATTATTTCGGTCCCCTCATACTCCACTACATTGGTACCCAACACTTCCTCAGCTACCTGGGATATTAAGTCCTCCGTAAGATCCATCATGTCATGATAATCTGCATAGGCCTGATATAGTTCAATCATTGTAAATTCAGGATTGTGCTTTGTAGAAATCCCCTCATTCCGGAAATTCCTGTTGATTTCATAAACTTTATCAAAGCCCCCAACCAAAAGCCTTTTTAAATACAACTCCGGGGCTATCCTCATGAATAAGTTCATGTCCAGGGTATTATGATGGGTTATGAAGGGACGGGCACTGGCTCCACCAGCAATGGGGTGCATCATTGGTGTTTCTACTTCCAAAAAACCCTTTTGGTCAAGGAAGTTCCTTATTCCCCTAACAACTTTACTTCTAATGATAAAGGTTTGTTTAACTTCAGGATTTACTATAAGGTCCACGTAACGTTGGCGATATCTCAAATCCACATCCTTCAGTCCGTGCCATTTCTCAGGCAAAGGCCTCAGTGATTTAGACAGCAATTTATAACTATCAATATGTATCGTGATTTCACCTTTACGTGTTTTAAATACCTTACCGCTACAGCCAATGATATCCCCAATATCTAACTTGTCAAAACGACCATATTCCTCTGTGCCGAGTTCATCAAGCCTAGCATAAATCTGAATATTGCCCACACTGTCCTGAACGTTAGCAAAACTGGCCTTACCCATAATGCGCTTGGCCATAATTCTTCCCGCCAGTATAACATTTTGTCCTTCCATGGCTTCAAAATCATCAACAATATCAGAGGTAAAGTGAGTACGCTCAAATTTCTCGCCATAGGGCTCAACCCCCTGGGAAAATAGCTCGTTAAGCTTTTCCCTGCGGACCTTCATAAGTTCATTTAAATCCTCTACAGTACTTTGGCCGGCTTCCACCTCAGGCGTAGCCGGCTGTACTAAATTCTGTTTTTTTAAGTCTGTCATTACTTTAAAAACCCCCATGCTTACCCCAAAATTACTTTAGGATATCTAAAATCTCATATTTAAGTACCCCTGCCGGTACTGATACCTCCACGACACTACCCTTTGGTTGGCCTATGATAGCTTTTCCTACTGGTGATTCATTGGAAATCTTATTCTTATCTGGGTCAGCCTCCACTGAACCCACGATAGAATACTCTAATTCATCACCAAATTCCAGGTCTTTAATAACCACCTTAGAGCCAAGGGATACAACTTCGATACCAATATTCTCATCATCAATAATTTTTGCATTGCGGAGCATCTTTTCCAGAGTAAGTATACGACCTTCTATGAAGGCTTGCTCATTTTTGGCATCCTCATATTCAGAGTTTTCGCTAATATCTCCGAATTCAATGGCTTGCTTTATTCTCTCCGCTACTTGACGTCTTTTAACAGTCTTAAGCTGCTCGAGCTCATCTTCCAATTGCTTTAGGCCAGTGACCGTGAGCATTACGTCTTTTTCTTTCATCTAAATTCTCCTTATCTAAGACAATATTTTCTTCATCTAAACATATTTGACAAAGCCCTTAGTACATTTAAAGCACTGCAAAGGGCTGTCGCCCAATTGCAGTGCTTACCTATCTGGTTGATTGTTCCTGTACATTATAAAAACCTGGGTAATATTTGTCAAGGATGCATTTTGCAACACTGTCAGTATTATTATGACACTTTTATTATTACCCTTTGTTTAATTAAATTAATCTCTTCTTCTGAAATTGGTTTTTCAAAACTTCTCAGACCTGCCAGCTTAAACCCATGCTTTTGTCCAAGCTTATGTATTTCATCAACCTGTCTCAGGGTAAGCTCTCGACCTAAGGTATAGCTTTCTAGGCGTCCCTCCAGGGCTAGGATCATGGTCTCTGCCATACAGGCATAGGCGGTTTTGGGCGGAAAACCAAAATTAAAGTTGAATTTTACATCCCCCGGAACCTCCACAATGCTACCCTCAATAACCAGCACATCATTTCTTTCCTCTACAACTCTTCTGGAGACATCCCTGGGCCTGGCCACATCGCAAACCACTGCCCCTGGCTTTAGATCCTCAGGTTCAATAATTGTGTCTAATGCGCTGGTAACCGTTATAACTAAATCTGACTTTCTTAAGGCCTTCTTCACATTAGAAGTAACTTCTGCAGCCAAGCCCGTTTCGTACATTATCCTATCTGCCAGCAGATTAAGTTTAGCCTCATTTCTGCCCACAAGGATCAGATTTTTGACATCCCTTGACAATGATAAAGCACAAACTGAACCTATAGAGCCTGTTGCGCCAATAACTGCTACCTGAATTGTCTTGAGATTATGTCCCATTAAAGACGCAGCCCTTTTAGCACTCTCCAAGGCAGTGGCAACAGTATAGCTATTCCCAGTGGTTACAGGTATATTTAAATTTTTTGCCACTGTAATTCCCGCATCTCCAACAATCTTAGTAAAGGCCCCTAGTCCCACCACCTGGGCTCCCATTTTTTCTGCCATCCGACCCGTTTGAATAATTTTATTTAGTACAAAGGGCTTTGGCAAAGAAATTATCTGCCTTGCAGTAAGCATACAAGACAAGAAGAATCCCTCTGTTTGGGCTACGTCTGAACCAATACCCGTTATGGAAGATATCTTAATTGGGGGGAGAAACCTTAACGTCTGTTCTATCAGTGGGCTCGGCATGTACCTGGTAAAGCTAAACTTTCTTGCTACGTCACCACAATCCAGGGGATGTATAATAAAGGCGAATTTATTCAATTTCCTTCCCCCATTCCCGTTGTATTACTTTACCATCATATGCCTCGGGGGAATTAATAATTATTAATTAATGGAAGAAGGCTTGAAAAATTTTCTCCTTATCCTTTAAGGCTATTAAGTATGTCTTCTATTTCCTTTTTACTGCAGCATTTATTTATAGATTCTCTGATCCGTGCAGCACCGCGTATTCCCTTTGTGTACCAGGCAGCATGCTTTCGCATCTCAAAAACGGCAATCTGTTCTCCTTTAGATTCTACCATTAGCTCCAGGTGCCTAATGGCAGTATTAATTCTCTCTTCAGGAGTTGGGGGCGGCAATTCTGTACCATGATTTAAATAATGAATTATCTCCCTAAACAGCCAGGGATTACCCATGGCCGCCCGCCCCACCATAACACCATCGCACCCTGTTTCCTCTAGCATTTTTAAGGCATCCCGGGGGGCCCAAATATCTCCGTTACCAATTACAGGCACCGAGACAGCTTCCTTTACCTGTTTGATAATGTTCCAATCGGCTTTACCGCTATAAAACTGATTTCTGGTTCTCCCGTGAACTGCGACAGCAGCGGCCCCGGCTTCTACCACAGTCTTGGCAAAGCTAACAGCATTAACTGAATCCTCATCCCAACCCTTGCGCATCTTTACGGTTACCGGGACTTCCCTAACCGAGTCTACCACGGACTCCACAATTTTCGCTGCCAGGTCAGGGTTTTTCATTAGGGCACTTCCTTCACCGTTTTTGACAATCTTGGGGGTGGGACAGCCCATGTTAATATCTACTATATTAGCGCCCCGCTCCACAACTATTGCCGCAGCCTTACCCATGGTCTCGGGATCCGAGCCAAAAATCTGCACACTAAGGGGTGATTGCTCATCTCGAAAGTCAAGCATTCGTAAGGTTTTAGGGTTGGCAAAGATTAACGCTAAATCACTAACCATCTCGGTAACAACTAAACCACAACCATTCTCCCTGGCCAAGATGCGAAAAGCCCGATCGGTCACACCAGCCATAGGTGCTGAGATTACCTGGTTTGCCAATTTAACTGAGCCTATCTGCATGTATGTGCTCCCCCGGTGGAAGTCTGTATTTGGTTTCGCTCAAAGATAATCCTTAAACCAACCAAGGTTAAAAAGGGGTTAATCTTATCAATCACTGCAGTCTGTTGGGCTATAACTTCGGCTAGACCACCTGTAGCAATAACCTGAGCATCGGCAGCGCCCATTTCCTGTTTCATTCTCTTTACCAGAAACTCTACCTGACCAGCAAAGCCAAAAACTATACCTGACTGCATAGCTGTAATTGTATTTTTACCAATGACCGATAATGGCCTGGTGAGTTCTACCCGGGGAAGCTTGGCCGCCCTTGCAAAAAGTGCTTCTGTGGAAATACCTATGCCAGGTGCTATGGCTCCACCCATATACTCACCCTTGCCGGTTACACAGCAAAAGGTAGTGGCAGTACCAAAATCTACAATGACCAGAGGACCTCCATACAGGGTATAGGCAGCAACTGCGTTTACAATTCTATCTGCCCCTACTTCCCTCGGGTTTTCAGTTTTTATTGAAATTCCAGTTTTAATACCTGGTCCTATTATCATTGGCTGCAGGTTGAAATATTTTTTAGCCATGGACTCCAATAACACATTCACAGGGGGTACAACTGAGGCTATAACAACTGCCTCAACGGATTTCATGCTTATTCCGCTAAGACTGAAAAGTTCCTTAAGTAACACTCCATATTCATCTGCGGTTCGATTGCGGTCCGTAGAGATGCGCCAGTTAGCCACTAATGTCTTCTCATCAAATACACCCAGCACAATATTAGTATTACCTATATCAATTACAAGAATCATCTGCTTACCGCCTTTCACCTTGTTCACAAGCAATTCTACCAAACTTTATTACAAAAGTACAACATATGAAAAGCAGCAAAGGTAAGCACTAATTTTTGTAGAATTATTTTATGGTTAAGAATTATGCAAAGGGGGCTTTTCGATGAATGATACTCCAAGGGGAGCGATTCTTCAAAGGGATAATGAAACCTACGCCATCGTTCCTAAAACCACTGCAGGATTACTTTCCTCAGAGCTACTGCGCAAATTGGCAGATATAGTAGATAAATATCAAATACCTGTGGTAAAACTAACAACCTCCCAGCGGGTCGCTTTAGTGGGTATAAAGGGCGAAGATGTGGAAAAAATCTGGGCAGATTTGGGTATGGACCCAGCTCCGGCAACAGGTTTATGTGTGAGAAGTGTTCAGGCCTGTCCAGGAACAAGTTTCTGCAAATTTGGCAAGCAGGACTCCCTTAGTCTGGCAGTTCAGCTTGACAGACTTTTTAGCGGCATGTCTCTGCCTAATAAGTTTAAAATGGGCATTTCCGGCTGTCCCCTTAATTGTTGTGAGTCTTGGATGAGAGACTTTGGTGCTTTCGGAAAACCAAACGGCTTTTCGGTGGTCATAGGTGGCAACTCCAGTTCCATACCTCATATAGGGAAACTACTAGCAGAAGACCTCACTGGTGAGGAAGTGGTAGCCATAGCCACTAAACTGATTAACTATTATCGTGAGAATGGCAAAAACGGAGAGAGAATGTGGAAGTTTGTTGAAAGAATGGGGCTAGAAGAGATAAAAAAAGCAATTCTTGCTTAGACAGAAAGAGCCATGGGCTAAAAATAGCCTGGCTCTTTTTTGGATCCCCATTTAAAGACTTGGTCCTTTGCCGGCAGGTGAGTAATCAGGCAGCCGTCTATGAATAGCCATGGCTAAGAGGGCCACCACCACCGCCTTAACTATATCCCAGAGAAAAAAGGGAAGAAAGCCAATCTGCAAAACTTTACCTACCGTTGTTGCACTGCCCAGATAAAAATTCAATATTCCGAACAGGTAAGGAAGCCCCACCAGGTATAATACCCCCATCCCAACCAAGGATGCCAAAATATAGTGATGTTTTCTGATTTCTTGACATTTCCCCATTATTGCACCCGCAACATAGGCTGCAGCTGCCTGCCCTAGGAGAAACCCAAAGGTTGGCTTCAGTATATAAGCCGGTCCCCCGAAGGGTTCAGTTGCAAATACTGGTAACCCGATTAACCCAAGGATTATATAAACTATAACACTTAGTGCCCCTGCCCTTGCCCCAAGTAATAGCCCTGCTAAAATTGCAATCAGGGGCTGCATGCTAAAGGGAACTGCAGCATAAACGAAGGGAATCCTTGTTATAACCGTTACTACGACCATTATTCCAGCCATTAGACCGGCTAAAGCAATTTCTCTACTAGAAAATTTCAAAAAATATTCCTCCTTTGTTAACCCTTTTATTGTTTTTGGTTGACGTTTTATGTAATTTTTAGTGGGCCTTAGCCCACTAACCACTCATTCTTAAGGAAACATCTCCGGAGTAAAAGGTTTGTCTGGTTCCATCTGCAAACCCTATAACCAATGCCCCGTATTCATCTATATCAACCATCTCACCAGCCCATGTTTTTTGTAAACCACTTACAGTTACCGTATGTCCGATCCATAGGGCCAAATCCTTCCACATTTTCTTTATGGGGTCAAAACCCTCTTGCTGCCATTTAATATATAAATAATCCATTTCTTCCAGTAGTGTCTTTAGGAGTTCCGCCCTACTAACGATGTAACCCACCTGTGCCCTTAGGGAAGTGGCTGTTTGTTCTAGCATCCCCAGATCCTCTATGCTCTGGTTTACATTAATACCAATACCTAAGACAATAAATCTAACCTTATCAGCCTCAGCTGCCATTTCCGCTAATATGCCGCAAACCTTGCGCCCTTGGATGTAAATATCGTTAGGCCATTTCACCCTTGCAGGTACACCAAATGCCCTTTCTAGGGTCTTAGCCACCGCTACCGAAGCCATCATGGTTATTTGGGTAACCTCCATGGGACTTACCTCGGGTTTTAATATTACAGAAAAGTAGAGCCCTGAGCGACCTGGACTTTGCCAGGCTCTGCCCAATCTCCCCTTTCCGGCACTTTGCTCTTCGGCTAAAACCACCGTGCCATCCTTCACACCCTCCTTGGCTAATTCCTTAGCTAGATCATTGGTAGAGGATGTGAGTTTGACGTAATGGGAGTTTAATCCTATGGCTTGGGACTGCAGTCCGGATAACCATTCAGCTGCCCTAACAGTATCGGGAGATGAGAGTAATCTATAACCTGATCTAGGCTTTGCTTCAATTTCATAACCATCTTGCCGCAAGGATTCTACATTTTTCCAAATGGCAGTCCGAGAAACACCCAGTTGCTGGCAAATAAATTCCCCAGAAACATAATCCGGCCGCTCTGTTCTGAGTAACTCTAAAATCTTATATTTAGGATCATCCATTTTTCATCACCTTTTGGCATTTTATTACTTTATACGCAATTTGTCAACTTGTTTTTTTTTGTGGTTAACGTTTTTTGTCTATACTTATTTTCCATCAAAAAAGCACCCTTACCGGTGCTTACAAATTGTCGAGAAACTACCTATATTCGGGTTTTACAACAAAAAAGCACCCTTACTGGTGCTTATGATAGCCATGGACGGTTATAAAACTCTGATTTTGAAACACGAAATCGTAAGTCTGCACTGCGCCAGGGTCGCTCACAATAGTGCGTGGCTTGACCACCGTGGGCATGTACCGCAGTTTTAACCTTTGCCTTTGGATTCTTGTTTGCCATTTTATCATTCCCCTTGTTGGCTTGACCAAGGGAGCCACCTATGGTGCTTCTCTTTTCTTTATCTTGCTTTATACTTAGGGCAGCTTTTAAATTGGGACATGCTCGATAGTCCAGTGTGCAGCAATATTTACTAAACCAGTTTTCAGATACTACCAGGGAATTTTTTGCATATCCATTATTTATAAGGGCATTACAGCCGTATTTACCATTTGCATGAGAACATTTGATCATTTTTTTATTCCCCCCACTTATTACCTTAAACCTTCTGTATTAATCATACGATTAAACTGGTCATAAAGTAATAGTGCCAATGGCAGGTTCTGTAGGGACAAAAGTCCTACCAAAAAAACAAAACCCCCTAGGGGGGTAATTTATTGTGTTTTTGCTGCTTTGATCTCTCCGATATCCAGGCTAATATCAAGGGATTTTATTGAATGGGTCAGGGCACCCACAGATATCAGATCCACTCCGGCTTTAGCCACCGGGATTATGGTTTCCTCATTTATCCCTCCCGATGCCTCAACTAAGGCACGGCCATCCACGAGTTTTACCGCTTCTTTCATGGTGGCCGGGTCCATATTGTCCAACATTATAACATCCGCACGGGCATCCAGGGCTTCACTTACCCCGGCTAAGGTTTCAACTTCTACCTCAATCTTTACCGTGTGGGGTACATTCTGGCGTGCTGCCATAATGGCCTTAGTAATTCCACCTGCGACCTTTATATGGTTATCCTTGATTAGTACAGCATCATATAGGCCGTAGCGGTGATTAAAGCCGCCACCTACCCTGACTGCATACTTTTCCAACATACGCAAGCCAGGGGTAGTTTTCCTGGTGTCTACCACCCTAACGGGATAAAGTTTTACTTTTTCCACCAAAGCGGCGGTTCTCGTTGCTATGCCGCTCATTCTTTGTAAAAAATTCAAGGCCAGCCGTTCACCTGATAGGATAGCTCGGGCATCACCTTCCACCTCGGCAATTGTTGCCCCCGGCTCCAACCATGCCCCATCCACTACCTTACTAGCAAACCTAATTTCCTCGGAAAGCCGGCGAAAAACAGCCTCCGCCACTGCTACTCCTGCAACCACACCAGGTTCCTTGACATAAATAATTCCTTTGGTAGATGAGCCAGCAGGAACCGTACTGGTGGTGGTTATGTCACCGGTGCCGATATCTTCAATGAGGGATATATCTATCAACTTTTTAAGCTGAATCATATTTAGTTCCATGGAACCCTCCGTTTAATGCCTAAGAATGACATGCTTACGCCAACGCTCAGAAGTTTCGGGATAGTCCAGTCTAAAGTGTCCTCCCCTACTCTCTGTTCTCATCATGGCTGCTTCGGTTATCAGTTCCCCAACCTCAAGCATATTATGAACCTCCATCTGGAAAGTTTCTTTAGCCTCGTGGTTCTTTAAAAAGGCCCATCTCTCAAAGAATGCCAGGGCTTCGGCCAATCTAAGGGCAGTCCTGAGTGGTCCAACCTTTTCCCCCATAATATGCTGCAATTTCCTGCGTAGGAACTCATAGTCAATATTTGGTGTTGGCTGTAATGACTCACAATGAAAATGTGGTTTATCCCTTTGGGTATTCTCTAACACATAGGCAGCCCGCTGAACGATTCTTCCTCCAAATACAAGGCCATCAAGTAGAGAATTACTGGCTAGTCTATTTGCCCCGTGGACTGCCAGACAACTGGCCTCGCCACATGAGAAAAGCCTGGAGATACTGGTTTCCCCCCACAAATCCGTTTTAACCCCACCCATCATATAATGGGCCGCAGGGGCAACCGGGATCAATTCCTTGGTTATGTCCAGGCCGTATTTTGAGCAAGTGGTAGTAATAGTTGGAAATCTCTCTCTGATTTTATCTGGGGCTATATGAGTTACGTCAAGAAAAACCGAATCAGCACCGGTTTTTGCCATTTCACTTAAAATTGCCCTTGAAACAATATCCCTTGGAGCCAACTCTGCCATGCCATGATACTGGGGCATAAATCTTTCCCCCCTGGCATTGCGCAGCAGTGCACCTTCTCCCCTGACAGCTTCAGAAATAAGAAACCTAGGTGCTCCAGGTAACACAAGGGAAGTTGGATGGAACTGGATAAACTCCATATCCATAACCTCAGCCCCGGCACGGTAGGCCAAGGCTATGCCATCAGCTGTAGCTACTTCGGGGTTTGTGGTGTAATTATATAATCGTCCAGACCCACCGGTAGCCAACACAACAATACGACCCCTAAAAATTTTTAATTTGCCGGTAACCTGATCCATGCCGAGGGCTCCGTAACAGGTATTGTTTTTGACCAGCAGATCAATTACATACATATTTTCTACCACATCTACATTGGGAATAGCCACAACCTTTTGACTTAAGGTACGAAGTATTTCAGCCCCGGTGGCATCTCCCTGGGCATGCAGTATTCTGTCTTGACTGTGACAGCCTTCTCGGGTAAAGCAAAGCTGGTTACCTGTACGATCGAAGGAGGCACCCATGTCGATGAGTTCTTTTACTCTTTCAGGACCTTCCGTGACAAGAGTTCTCACTGCATCATGATCGCAAAGCCCGGCACCTGCAATTAAGGTATCTTGCAAATGAAGCTCTGGCGAGTCATGTTGTCCTAAAGCAGCAGCAATGCCACCCTGGGCACGGTCAGTATTACTTTCAGCAATGCTTCTTTTAGTCACAAGGGTAACACGGGCACCCGCCTGGGCTGCTGCCCAGGCGGTAAACAGTCCTGCAATGCCTCCACCGATAATTAAATACTCAGCCTCTTCCTGAGGTAATTCAGCCGAATCAAAATTTACCAGGTATTTGCTAGACAAAAACCTCTCCCCTTTCGGGCACAACCAGTTACCATATATAACCAGGTTAAATTTACATATTATTTAACTTCCAACATCCGTTCTAAACAAATTAAAGCCTTTTCTCTAATTTGCGAGGGTACGGTAATCTGGGGCTGCATGGTTTCCAGAGCCTTTTTTACCTTATCAAGGGTAGTAGCCTTCATATTTGGACAAACCAGACGTTTAGTTGCCAAGAAAAATTCTTTTCCGGGACACTGTTTATACATCTGGTGTAATATCCCTGACTCTGTTCCCACTATAAACTGTTTGGCTTCACTATCTTTGGCAAACTTAATAAGTCCTGTTGTACTTGAAACATAGTCTGCCATAGCAGTTACTTCCGGGCGGCATTCCGGATGAATCAATACTAGAGCATCTGGATGTTCTTCCTTGGCCTTGGTTACTTCTTCAGTAGTTACCCAATCATGGGTATTGCACCAGCCCTCCCAGAGGGTCATAGGCCGGTTTGTTTTAGTGGCCACAAACATCCCAAGATTTTTATCGGGAATAAAAATGATTTCCTTATCTTCGGGGATCGAATGAACAATCTTAACTGCATTGGCTGATGTGCAGCAAATATCACTTTCCGCCTTAACCTCGGCAGAGGTGTTGACATAGGCCACTACAACAGCACCGGGCATTTCCTCTTTCTTGGCTCGCAATGCCTCTGCAGTAACCATATCAGCCATAGGACAACCCGCATTTTCTTCGGGCAGTAATACTGTTTTTTGCGGGGATAGAATAGCTGCACTTTCGGCCATGAAGTGAACACCACAGAAAACTATAACATCAGCATCGGTCTCAGCAGCTCGCCTTGAAAGCTCCAATGAGTCACCAATAATGTCGGCAACCTCCTGAACCTCGGGTCTTTGGTAAACGTGGGCCAATATGATGGCGTTTCTTTCTTTCTTTAATCTTTTAATGTCTTCAGTTAGGCTAATAATTTTTTCTTCTATTGACACTAAATCAACTCCTTGTCCAAAGAAAGCCGTTATCACAAATCAAAATTTTCCGATTAGTCAAGCCTTGTAGCAATTCTATCCAGTGGGCGAAGGATTGTCAATATATTCTGTCCTACCCAGTCATTCCTTGAACTTCATTGGCAATGATCTTTGTGATTTTATTTTGTTCGTCTACCATAACTACCTTTGGTTTAAAGCCGGCTGCCTCTTTTTCATCTATCATCGTATAGGCAATAATTATTACCTGGTCTCCGGGCTGAACTAACCTGGCTGCCGCGCCGTTCAAGCAAATGACACCTGTTCCAGGTTCCCCTTCAATTACATAGGTTTCCAACCTGGCACCATTATTATTATTAACCACCTGTACCTTTTCATTAGGTAAGATTCCTGCAGCTTTCATTAGCTCCCGGTCAATGGTAATACTACCCATATAATTTAAATTTGCCTCAGTTACGGTAGCCCTGTGAATTTTAGATTTAAACATAAAAAGCAACAACTTATTAGACCTCCAACACCTTGTTGTCAATCAAACGGGTATTGCCGAACTTTACCGCCAGTGCGAGTAACGCGCGGTCTTCTAAAACTTTTAAATCCTTAAGATCCGGGATTGACCGGATTTCCACATAATCTATCCGGGCCAATGGTTCCGATTCTATTTCAGATAATACTAGTTCCCTAATTTTCTCAATATCCCTTACGCCATTAGCCACCTGTTCCTGTGCCTTAGCTAAACTTCGTGATAGCACTTTGGCAGCCTCCCTTTCAGACTTAGATAAATATACATTGCGGGAACTAAGGGCCAGTCCGTCTAATTCTCTAGCTATGGGGACATCTATAATCTTAACGTTGATATTTAAGTCCCTTACCAGTCCCTTGATCACCAAGACCTGCTGGTAATCCTTTTGACCAAAGAAAGCCATATCCGGCTGCACTATATTAAAAAGTTTAGTAACCACCGTTGCAACACCCCGGAAATGGCCCGGTCTGGCAGCTCCGCATAACACGTCAGTTATCTCTTCTACGTCTACGCTGGTTCTAAATCCCCGTGGATACATTTCCTCCACCTCGGGAGCAAATATTATGTCAACACCAGCTTCTTCCGCTAACTCAGAATCCCTTTGCAAATCCCGGGGATAGGAACCGAAATCCTCCTTGGGCCCAAATTGGGTGGGGTTTACAAAAATACTCATAACAACAACATCACAACATTGCCGGGCCTCCCTGACCAAAGTTAAGTGACCCTCGTGCAAATACCCCATAGTGGGAACCAATCCCACCGTTTTATTCTCAATCCGAAGTGATTTTATCAAAGCGCCTATCTCGTTAATAGTTTTACATAATCTCATTGACAATCACCTAATATATCTTTTTCATTTCTTCCTCAGCCATGTTAAAGGAATTTTCCGGGCCGGGGAATTTTTTGTTTTTAACTTCATCCTTATAAGCTGAGCATGCCTGTACAATTTGTTCCTTTAATCTGACATATTGCTTGACGAATTTTGGAGTAAATTCGGAATACATTCCTAAAATATCATTTATCACCAAAACCTGCCCATCACAGCCTACCCCTGCTCCAATACCAATTGTCGGTACCGAAACCTCCGCAGTTATTACCTTGGCCAACTGCTGTGGAATGCATTCCAGTACAATGGCAAATACTCCCGCCTCTTCAATTTTCTTGGCATCTTCGATTAAGCGGCGGGCCCCATCTCCGTCTTTTCCCTGTACCCTAAAGCCTCCCAACTGGTGGACAGATTGCGGGGTTAGTCCCAAATGCCCCATAACAGGTATACCGGCAGCAGTTATGGCCCTAATTGTTTCCGCTACTTCACTTCCACCTTCCAGTTTTACAGCCTGGGCCATTCCCTCCTGGAGCAGCCTCCCAGCGTTACGTACACTTTCTTCCCGGGAGATATGATAAGATAAAAAGGGCATATCTCCAACAACCATGGCCCTCTTTGCTCCTCTGCTAACTGCCTTCAGGTGATGAATTATATCCTCCATAGTTACCGGTACCGTTGAGTCATACCCTAGAACTACGTTACCTAAGGAGTCCCCCACCAGAATGGCGTCTATACCTGAAGCGTCTACCAACATAGCCGTCGGATAGTCGTAAGCGGTTAGCATGGCTATTGGGTTGCCTTCCTGCTTCATACGCCGGAAGTCGGCAGTAGTTACCCTTTTGTTCATAGTTATTAACCTCCATAAATATGTTACTCAGTGCAGTCCCTTCATTTTGCGTTATACTTCCGTTCTCTACGGCTACACCTACTGTATATAAGCCCAAGCTGCGATAGGCCTCCTGAACCCTCCAATCCATTTGATTCAAAGCTTTGAGATGACCTAGCAAAGTGCTTCCATCTCCTCGGGCGACCGGACCGGTAAGTGCAGCTGCAGAACCTGATTTAGCAATATTGTTTAGTGTACCCTGGATTAATGGAAACAACGCTTCTAATGATTGTTCTTCACTCAAACCTAAATTTTTATAAATGGTAGTGCTTAAGTTGATTAAAGACACTAAATAATTCGAAGCCACCACAGCAGCAGCATGATAAAGGGGCTTATCTTCTGGCTGAATAATGAAATACTTACCCTGTAAATCATTAACCAGTTCCAGGGCCAATGGCAAAGCTTCCCTATCGCCCTCAATTGCAAAGCAAGAGCCGGGCAAATTTACCTTGGCACTATCAGCATCCGAAAAGGTCTGTAGAGGATGAATAGAAATGGCCCAGGAACCCTCTTGCCTTACGGATTGCATTATATCGCTCGGCAAGGCACCGCTGGTGTGTATAAAGACCTGCCCAGGACGGCAAACTCCCTTTCTGGCAATGATGCCCGCCACACCACTAATCTCTCTGTCGGTAGTTGTAATAAAGACCAACTGAGCCTCGGCTGCAGCCTCGGCCGGGTGATTATAAAGTTTTGCATTAAGCTGTTCTGCCAGGAAACTGGCATGGGCTGTGGTCCTGCTATAAACTCCAAGGGCAGTATAGCCCCGCTCCACTAAAAGTTTACCCAAGGCACAACCTACTTTTCCTGCGCCAATAATTGCAAAGGAAGGTTTGGGAATCATAATGTTCCTCCCTAAATAGTTCAATTTAATTAACCCTAAAAAAGCATAAAAACCCCCGACCAAATCGAAAGGTTTTTTCAAATATACACCTCCCGTCTCGGTCCAATTTTGGTTCCAAGCGGAAATATATGTTTTTTAAATTCGTACATATAGGTGCAGTTCTCGAAAGATACTACCCGAAAACAATAATACCATTGTTTTCATTAGCTAACAACCATTTATACCCTTTGTTTGAATTTTCATAATGTCTTTCTAAAGACAGAGGTAAATAATTGGTGCTATAATGAGAACAATCTTAATAACATTGAAAGGTTTTGATTATGCAAAGGATCAATTTAACTCACAGATTAGCAATTCCCGCTGTATTAGTGCTGGTTACCCTTTACATGGCCGTAACCAATTATCCAACCATGCCGGAACAAATCCCCACTCATTTTAATACTGCTGGTATACCTGACACCTGGGGCGCTAAATCCTTTTCCGGTGTATTTAGCTTGCCCTTTTTGCAAATTACTTTGTATGGAATTCTATCCGGGCTAACATTAGTATTTACCAGGCGTAAGGATATCAGGGATATAATAAATATTCCTAATCGGGACAAGTTAAGTACTGAACAATTAGAAAAGGTTCGTGCAATTATCGTTGATGGAATGACAGTTCTCAACCTACAGGCCTCGACCATGCTCTTTTATATCCAGCTGGGTATGGTTCAAGTTGTTCGGGGTAACTGGTCTGGCATTGGTCCCTTTGTCTGGCTGTTTACTGTTATTATTGTAGCTACCTGTGCCTGGATGCTGTACAGAATATATATCATTAGGAAAGCTGTGGCATAACACATCTCACTTTAGTGGTGGTGGATATCATGTGGGAAATCTTGAAACAAATTTCAAGTCTTGCCTCTTCCCTTGATTGTTCCCTTTACCTGGTGGGTGGTACAATTCGGGATAAACTGTTGGGATATGATCCCCGGGATATCGACCTGGTTGTTTCAGGTTCATGCCTGCCCCTGGCTGAATTACTGGCTAAAGAACTTCAGGGCACTGTTGTTGTAATGGATCAAGAAAGGGAAACTGTAAGGGTCGTTGTTAAACCCCATTATCAAATAGATCTTTCTCCCTTGAAAGGTAATTGCATAGAAAGAGACCTCTTGGCAAGGGATTTTACAATCAATGCCCTTGCTATTAAGCTAAGTGATTACAACAATGAATGGATAAGCAAACTAATTGATCCACTAGGAGGCTTACAGGATATTAAATTAGGGTTACTGAGAGCGGTCAGTAACTCTTCTCTATTAGATGACCCCCTTAGGGTTTTACGTGGAGTTCGCCTGGCTGCCCGCTACAATCTGTCCATACTTCCCCCTACCAGTGTATTAATTAAACAGGGGGCTAGAAGGATCCATGAATCAGCTGGTGAACGAATATGGCAAGAGTTAGCGTCCCTACTGTCACTACACCACAGCTACACCTGGGTAGATTATATGGACCGGGAGTTGGAGCTATGGCATTACTTGCTGCCAGGAAGGCTCCGCATGGAGGAGACACGCCAGAACTACTATCATGTGGAAAATGTTTGGCGTCACTCCCTTCGCACCATGGCCTGCCTAGAATCTATTATCAAGGAATTGCCTATCATCCTATCTAATGGTCAATTTCTCTTGGAGAAACTACAAGCTGAGCTAGCCGGCAGAAAAAGTCGTATGTCTGTCTTAAAGCTAGCTACCCTGCTTCACGACGTGGGAAAACCTGATACAGCCTCTACCAATGAAAATGGCACTATTTCCTTTCACGGACATCCAGAGGCAGGGCTTCCCTATGCTGAAATCCTTGCCAAGCAACTTAAAATGTCCTGGTTAGAAAAACAATACCTATTGGACTTAGTTCGGTTTCACATGAAACCCCTGCACTTGTATACCTCCAGGGATAAATCAGACCTGGCAGTTTACCGTTTGTTTCGGGACCTGCAGCCAACCCCCTTTGATGTACTAATCCTTTCCCTTGCCGACTTAACCGCCACCTATACTGCAGGAGAAAGGCTTAGCGAATCCTCAGCCTATACCAGCTTTTGCTTAAAGCTAATTGAAGAGTACAGCAGCAGACAAAACTTTTATAACCCTCCCAGCTTCCTAAAGGGAGACGATTTACTCGCCCTTGGGGTACCTAGAGGTCCAATGATCGGAGAGTATCTGGAAATGTTGAATGAAGCACAAATAACCGGAGAAGTACAGGACACACATTCAGCAAAAAAATGGATCAGCAACAAGTTAACAAAAAGGTGCCTGTCACCCGAATGTTAACTTGTTGGTTTTTGAATCTTTTTTAGTTCTTGGGTGGCTACTTTTTTTAATAGAGTATTAATATTTTGACCGTCTGGCAGTATCATGTCGGGGCACAGGTCGGCTAGGGGGGCCAGTACGAAGGCCCGCTGGGTCATGCGAGGGTGTGGGATTTGGAGGTTTGGTAGGTTTATCTGTTCCTGACCGTATAGCAGAATATCTAGGTCTATGGTCCTTGGTCCCCAGTGCTGTTCTCTGGTCCTGCCAAGGGCTGTCTCAATATTTGATAATTGCTCCAGGAGTTCTTGGGGGGTTAAAGACGTTTCAATTTCCGCAACCGTATTTAAAAACCAATCTTGATTTTCATTACCCCAGGGGGCCGTCTCATATATGGGTGCAACCCTTAATATTGTTATTCTATTATTTTCGGACATTTTTTTGAGGGCGGCGGCAATATGCTGTTGACGGTTACCAATGTTACTGCCTAAGCTTAGATAGGTTATCTCCATTGCATTATATCCTCTTCCGATTAATCTCCACAGCCATATATTCAAAATTTCCGGGAATAGGTGCTCCGGGCTTTTTAACAACCACTTTCAATCCCTCTACCAATGGCAAGGAAGCTAAAACCACCTTGCTAATTTCTTCAGCCAGGGCCTCCAACAGGTTGAGGGATTTGCCGGTCATTACACCTTTAACTAATTCAAATACTTCAGCATAGCTTACTGATTGTTCAATATTATCTGAGCAACCGGCCGGGGCCAGATCCAGGTAGAGCACTAGATCTACCTGGAATTTTTGGCCTAGCCTACGCTCCTCTTCGAAAACCCCGTGAAAGCCAAAAAATTCCATCCCCGCCAGGATTATTTTATCTGTCATTATATTATCCCCCTGATAATGGCATCGCTCATCCTGGCCACCCTGGTCATTTCTTTAACATCATGAACCCGAACAATATCTGCCCCGGAAGCAATACCCAGGGCAACAGTGGCGCCGGTTCCCTCTACCCTCTGGTCAGCAGGCAAATTCAAGGTTTTAGCGATTACAGATTTTCGGGATGTCCCTAACAGGATGGGACAGCCTAATAGGGTTAACTCCCTTAGTCTTCGTAGTACCTCAAGGTTTTGTTCATAGGTCTTGGCAAAACCAATTCCCGGATCAACAATAATATTCCCCTGTGGCACACCAGCCTCCCAGGCCATATCAATACTTTTCTTTAGAAAAGACATCATATCATCCATAACATCCCGGTATTTTGTATCTTGTCCGTTATGCATCATTATTAGCGGCACTTTATAATCAGCCACCACTGAGGCAAGGTTCGGGTCAGCCCGTAGAGCCCATTGATCATTAATAATGTTTGCCCCTGATTCCAAGGCTTCTTTTGCTACCCTAGCTCGCCAGGTGTCAATGCTTATGGGAATCTTTACATTTGCTGCAAGTTTCTCCAGCACGGGTATAACTCTTCTTAACTCTTCTTCTTCGCTAACCTCCTGGTGTCCAGGCCTTGTGGACACACCCCCCAGATCGATTATATCTGCCCCGTCCTCGGCCATTTGACAAGCCTTTTCCATGGCCAATTCCGGTACCATATACTTTCCCCCATCGGAAAAAGAATCTGGGGTAACGTTTAAGATGCCCATAATCAGGGTTTTCCGGCCCAGTTCCAATTCTTTACCCCGGCAGTTCAGCAGCCTAACTCCATAACCTTCCAGTGCTGCTAGGGCCTCATTAATCTTAGCTGCCAACTTTGATAATCCAAAGGGCTGTATTTTTAGTTTATCTGTGAAGGTTCGGTATTGTTTGGTTGTTCCCATTAATAAAACATCTGACTTCTCAACAGATTGATTTACTACTCCCCTGGCAACAGCGGCTTCCCCACCCCTGGCCAGCATTTCCTGCTTAACTATGTTGGCCTGTTTAGGATTTAGCCCGGATATTTTAAATACCCGATGAACTGCTTTTGGAGTCATCAAACTACAACCTCCCGGATCACTGCCTATAAGCTCAATTTCTTTTCGTGCATGATCAAGGTTAGGAATAAATCTAACACCGATTTCCAAGTTTCAAACTCCCCTTACCTATTTCTCTCTTTTACCTAGTCTCGCCTAATTTTATAAAAATTTAACTTAGGAATGCAACCCCACTGTTGGTCAGTTTGGAATAAAGTTCAATATTTTTTTAGTTCAAACAGAGGCAACCTATATAGGCAATCACAAATGGGAGTGAATATAATGCATGTTCTTCCAGGTAGAATTAGACTAAGATTTTACGAAATAAAACATAGCAATCTTTCAGAACAACTTGAAGATGCCTTAATGCAATCCAAGGATATCTCTAAGGTTCAGATTAACACGAAAACCGGGAGCTGCTTGGTGACTTTTAATCCTAATATTCCCGTGGATTTCATGGTTGCTTCCATACAAAAAACAATAAAGAATGTACTTGCTCACCCCCAGACTTATAAAAAAAGAAAGAAAGGGCTTAATAAAACTCGAGATAATAGTCTTAAGCAAGTAGTAACAGGGGGTGCCGTTTTAACCCTTTTTTATAACCTGCCAGGCCTGGGCTTACCAATAACTTCCGCGGCTCTGATAACCACGGGCTATCCGATTTTTAAAAGGGGTATTAGTTACTATGGCAAACACAAACGACCAAATTATGATTTGGTGATTAGTATACTTAGTATCTTTACGACAATTACTGGTAAAGGATATTTAGGCCTAATGACCCTATGGTTGAGTACCCTTAGGGAATATATACAAAAACTATCCCTTAAGGCAGCAAGTAATTCCTTTAGCAATATTTTGATTAAAAGGGGAAATCGAATTTCTGTTGTCAAAGGGGGACGACTACACCATTTATTACCGGGTGACGTTGTTCCAGGGGATATAGCTGTTTTCCAGCGGGGGGATTGTGTGCCTATTGAGGGAGAAGTAATTTCGGGTGGGGCTTTGCTAATTCCCGGAGAAAAAGTTGCTCCTGGTCAACTTCTTGATGCAGGTTCAATTTTAGAAAAGGGTTGCCTGACTGTTAAAGTGCACAGGGTGGTAGGGGACACTTCTTTATCTAGACTGGCAGATATTTTAGACGATGCCATACAGCAACCGGAAATCGGCAGTGAATCCGCCCTCGCCTATGCAGAAAGACTTCTACCCATTACCCTCCTTACCACAGCCTTGGTCTTTCTTTTTACCAGAGATTTCGAAAGAACCCTTGCAGTTCTTCTAGCCGGTGCACCTGGCCCCGCGGGTTTGGCCGCGCCGGCAGCCTTTTCTGCCGCCACCAGTGTTGGAGCCGGTTTGGGTATAGCAATAAAAAGTCCTGCGGCACTGGAAGAAATTAGTCATATTGATGTGGTTGTCTTCGATGATGAAACCTTAGTAAACACTAATGACCTCAAGTCTACCATAAAAAAACTGCATGATGAGGGCCTCCAAGTGGAGGATTTTGACCCTGGCAATATTCACCAGTCACCCCCCACAAATCATCAAAATGACATGGAAGCCATTAATTTGGTAGAAAACCTTCGTAATAAAGGCTTAAAGATTGCCTGGGTAAGTGGTCCCAATAGACCAAAGCTTAACAATTCAGCAAACATCAATTTTTTATTTTTGACAGGCAAAGAAATGCATCTTCCCCATGCCCAAATACTTAGTTATAAAAATGATCCCAGGCAGGTCTACAGGACTATTGCCCTTAGCAGAAAAACCCTGCATACCATTAGACGAAATGTTCACTGGGTACAAGGGGTTACACTTACCAGTGAATTTTTAGGCGCCTTAGGTATCTTTGGCTCCCTATCCTCCCTGGCATTGACAACAATAACCACATTAACGGTAGTTTTTAATTCTGCCCACTCCCTTTTTTCAGGCAGTTACAGCAAACACCTAATAGACTCTAATACCATTGAGGGGTTGAAAACTTCCAAGAAAAAATGTCTCTGGCTTTCTCCCCAAGTCAAGTCACACCCACAAAAGGACTAAATTGCCTGGCATAGCTCTTTGTTACCCTTTTCCTGATTCTGATAGGGTAGCAAAATAATGAAAGTCGTTCCTTCTCCTGATTCACTTGTAACTTGAATTCGACCCTGATGTTCTTTTATCATTTGGTAACAAATACTCAGGCCCAATCCAGTGCCCTTATCCTTAGTTGTATAAAAGGGTGTCCCAATTTTTCTAGATGTTTCTTCTGACATTCCTGGACCGTTATCCGATATACTTAGGAAAACTTGTTTTTCCTGATGCTTTATACCGGTACTAATTACCAGTTTGGGTGAAGCAGTGTCTTCCATAGCCTCAATGGCGTTTTTAACTATATTTAGTAACACTTGTTTTATCTGTTGCTCATCAATCATTACCCTAGGTTCATCAGTGGATAGGAGGAAGTTTAGCTCTATACCATCTAAAAATGTCTGACTCTCAATAACCATCTTCATATCTAAAACTAATTTATTCAGTGAGACTTGTTTTAAAACCGGGGTATGGGGCCTGGCAAAGGTTAAAAAATCCGTTACAACTTTGTTGACTTCATTGGCCTCCTGCTCTATTAATGTAACATACTCCTTAAGTTTAGCTTCCCGGGCCAAAGGTTTAATCAATTGACTAAAACCTTTAATTGTAGTCAAAGGATTTCTTATTTCATGAACAATACCCGACGCCATTTGACCTAACATAGCCATTTTTTCTTGTTGCTGAATAAACTGCTGTTGCTGCTTCAATTCAGTTATATTTGAACCAACTAAAATCTCTCCGATATACTCTCCCATTTCATTAAATACCGGGTTTATGTGCACCAGCGCTTGTCTTTTATTATTTTTCATGGTTACAAAGGATGCTTCATAGGCCTTACTGCCATCGGTACAAGTAATATCATTTCTTTCCTTCTGTACTTTAAATAAATTTTTTATATATACCTTATCCCGACCAATTAGCTCTTTGCTACTGGTTTCTACCAAGTCTTCCAGTGCCTGGTTGCAAAGAACCACCTGACCCAGCCTATCGGTAATTGCTATTGCATGATGTACTGATCTTAGAATAGTTTCCGTTTGTAGCCGTAAATTTTTGAACTCTTGTTCTTTGATAGCGTCATCAAACATAAGGATCATCCCACTGCCCTCTAAAAAGATCCTGTTAATTTTTATGGTTATCTTCTTACCATTTGTATTCCTAATGGCCAAAATCCTTTTATCCCTGGGCAGTGGTTCATTACTGCGTTCCCTTACAATATCCGGCAATTGAACAGCCGAAATTTCTTTGGCCACTTGCTTTAGCTCGCTGCCCGTTAGCTCTTCTTCCCCAAGTTCCAGTATTTCGCTTGCCCTTTGATTCATAAATGTTACGCAAAGTTTCTCGTCAAAGGTGATAAGCCCCATAGGAATGGTGTTAAGTGTATCTCTCATATATTGATTGTTGCTTCTTAATTTTCTACTTGTTTGTTCCAGTTTGATATGGGGGTAGATTACTGTACTTGAAAAAATACCCTTAAACAGAAAGTAATAGTAGGCCAGCTTAAGGACATGCCCATACACTAAGGAAAAGGCCACCAAACTAGTATATAGGGTAAAGCATAGCTCTGCCGGTATGGCGATAAGTGCCGCCATAAATACATACCTATAGGTAACCTGTTCCTGGCTGTGAAGATGTTTCCTTATGTTAACCAAACAGGCAACAAATATTAAGATTATCAAATACTCTAGGTAAACTTTAACGGTGGTTACACTCTGTCCCTCAAGGAGTTGAGGCATGCTGCCTGGGTTGTATAGTATTATTAATGATGTACCCATGGCAAAGATAATTGAAATTAATAAACCGGTCCATTTCTTTATTTCCTGAAATATTTTACCGATGCTAATTAGTATAATGACTGCTTCAGTCATCCTACCCATAACCCAATATCTTGCTGAAATTTCATCATATCCCTCGGGAAATAAATTTAAACCTTGATAATGATAAGTATGGAAAATATCAAAAATTGCCACGATGAGAAAGCCAAATCCTAATAAATGGTGGTGTGGAGAGGCTTGCTCATGGGTTAACCAAAAAACCAAAAAGGAAGCTAAGGCTACAAAAATACAAGCAAGCTCCATAATAGTATGTAAAACTTCGGGATTCTTTTCATATAAAGGAACTATCAAAAGGGTAACTATAAAACTGATTCCGAGGATGACTATAGTTTGCAAAAACAAATATGTTACAGTATTCTTCCTTTGTTCGTTGACTAAGCTGTTAGAAAAAATATTCAACAATAAACCGCCTTTCTACCATCCAATTACCATACATATTCTACTAAAAATAATTACCCTCTGTCTTAAGAATTTTGTCATCCCATGTTGAGGAAGCAATATTTACCACATATTTATCATTTTTTCTGGTCAAAAAGGTAAAAAGAATAGACCCCTCGGGGGGGGTCTTAATGATGATAATATTCTCTTCTAGTGAATGACCGTGACTACATCCTCGGGATTGCGTCGTGGAATAGGTTTAGGGTCCTCTGCACTATGTCCTAAGGCAATAATAGCCACCGGCCTTAAATCTCCCCCGGCCTTTATTATCTGGGATACTTTGTCTTCATCAAAGGCAGCTACCCAACAGCTTCCCAAGCCATAACCTGTTGCTGCTAACAGCATATTTTCTATGGCAGCGCCAATATCCTGATACTGATATGTTTCGCCCCTCTGACCATATACGTCGGCTGACTTACCCTTTTCCAACAGAACCACTATATTTACAGGCGCCTCCGCAATAAACCTCTGTTGGTGACAGGCCGCTGCCAGTGCCTGCCTTTTTTCTGAGTTATATACCACCACCATCTTCCATGGCTGTAGGTTGCCTGCGCTGGGCGCTCTTAGAGCAGCTTCCACTAGTCTACCAACAGTGGCTTCGGGGATTTCCTCAGATGTAAAGGAACGGACACTACGTCTTTGTTCTATTGCCTCAATAACATCCTTAGTCACACTAAATTCCTCCTTAAAATGACTTTTATAAAGTCTTTCCCAAGGATTGAAAATAATGTGCACTAATTAACAAATATTTTTAGGCTATTTCACCGCAAACCATAGTCCTGTGGACCGTGCTAAAACATCATCATCCCTTGTTATATTACACTCTGTTGAAATCATGGTGTTTCCTTGATGGACTACCTTACCTATGGCTATGATTCTTTCTCCCGGTTTACCCGGTGCTATAAAGTTGGTATTTAAGTTAACTGTAACTCCAACTCTACCCAGGGTTCTTATAGCGGTACCCATGGCCACATCTGCCAAGGTCGATAATACTCCTCCATGCAGTGTGCCCATTGGGTTTAAATGGTTTGGCCCAATGGTAATTTCAATACGAGATTCTCCCTGCTTCAATTCAGTTACTTCAATATTTAGCATTTTAGCAAAGGGATTTTCTTGAGCCAGTTCCTTAATTAGCATTATCTCTTGATCCATTAAACTAATTCTCCTTTAGTTTGCATTAGTCCAATTCTAGCCAATCATTAATTATTATACTCATATTACTAGTAATTTCCTAGTTTCTCTATTCGCCAACAAAACTTGCTGGTTGCAAAGCTATAAAATTTATACTACTTAACAGTAAAATATAAACAGGGGTCGGTAAATTACCGACCCCTGAATCCGTTAAATACCTATTATTTTAATATTCGTTAGGCAGCTTATCCAGCTGTTCCTTGGTGAATACCGGGCCGTCCTTGCAGACATATTTGCTGCCTACGTTGCAGCGGCCGCACATTCCTATGCCGCACTTCATTCTGTTCTCCAGACTCATGATAATCCGGTCCGGGGTAAAGCCGCACTCTACCAGCACAGGCAGGGTGAACTTAATCATTACCGGGGGTCCGCAGATGATGGCATAGTCGGTCTTGGGTGCCACTTCCTTGGTCACGGTGGGTATGAAGCCCACTCTTCCGGTCCATCCCTCTACCTCACGGTCAATGGTGGTTACCAGGTTGATGTCTTCCCTGGCATCCCAGGCTGCCAGCTCATCCTTGTACAGCAGCAGCCCTGGATTTCTGGCTCCGTAGATTACGTTTAGATCTCCATAGTCCCCGCGGTTGGCAGGGTCCAGGATGTACTGGATGGTTGAACGCAGGGTGGTAAAGGCAAAGCCGCCTCCGATGATGGTCAGGCTCTTGCCCTTAAGCTGCTCCAAGGGGTAGCTGTTGCCCAGGGGACCACGCACTCCTACGATGGTCCCTTCCTCCAGCATGTGCAGGGCGGTGGATACTACTCCTACCTTGGCCACTGAGAATTTCAGTATGCCCTTCTCGGTGGGGGAGGAGGCTATGCCAAAGGGCGCCTCTCCCTTGCCGTATACCATTAGCTCCGCAAATTGTCCCGGCTCGTATTTAAAGCTTTCTGCATCCTGCTCATTTAAATACTCCAGGGTGAAGGTGTGTATTAGTTTGTCTGATGTCTCGGTGAAGTTCTTCACCAGTTTCATCGGCAGCGGTAGATAAGGGTTTCTCATCTCTTTTCCAACCTCGCTTCCGCTAGTCCACTGCCCGGACGTCTGCCAAGGCTTGGCGTATATCCAGGTTTACGGGACAGTTTTTGATGCACCTACCGCAGCCAACGCAGGCGGTGGCGTTGTATCTATCTACAAAGTAGTTGAATTTGTGCATGAGTCTTTGTCTCCAACGGGCTTTCCCTCCGGTTCTCGGGTTGTGCCCGGAGCCGTGCAGGGTAAATAG
>NZ_JARPTC010000030.1:0-30003 GCF_030577015.1 Desulforamulus aquiferis
AAGATACTCGAGGATTTTAGCTTTAATTTCTTCCATTTAAATACACCACCGTTTCTTACCATCCTGTCGGGTGGTACATATATTCAGACGCCGCCGCCAATCGGCGGCGGCATTCTGTTCTTATTATACGCCCAACTAAGCGGCTATATTCTTACCACTTAAATTGAGTTGTGCTTCTGAATGTGGTCTGCGCCAAGGTGAAGTCGTCGATGTGCTTGTCAGTGAATTCAAGGCCGGACAGCTCGAAGAATTTCTCCCAGCTAATGCGGTCGATCCACTCAGCCATACGCTCACCAGGCTGTGCATTGGCTGCCCACAGTTCAACCAGGTTCTTAACTGCTTCAACAGTCTCCGGCCAGCGGGGAGGATTGTTGGGCAGGAAGGGGATGGCCAAACGAGAGAATCTGGGGCCAATACGGCTGTTGGAAATCTTACCACCAACCCAGATGGACACAGCATCGTTCTTAGGATCGATAATGTGAACAGATGGGCACATGGTGTAGCAGTTACCGCAGTACATGCAGCGCTCAGCTTTGATGTCTACGGACTTAAGCTTAGGATTCGGACGGATAGCTGCGGTGGGGCAGCTAGCGGTCAGAGTCGGGATTTCGCAAACCTTATGCAGGTTTTCGTGGTCAATGGTTGGTACAGTTCTGTGGATACCCAGGATAGCGATATCGGAGCAGTGAACAGCACCGCACATGTTCAGACAGCAAGCCAGGGCGATTCTCATCTTGGCAGGCAGCTTCATGCTGGTGAAGTATTCAAACAGCTCATCCATAACAGCCTTAACGATACCGGAGGCATCGGTAGCAGGAGTATGGCAGTGTACCCAACCTTGAGTGTGCACGATGTTGGTAATGGAGTTACCAGTACCACCAACGGGAATACCCTTGGCATTCAGGTCTGCAATTAGAGGATCAATATTAGCTTCTTCACTGAGCAGGAACTCAATGTTGTTACGGCTGGTAAATCTCATGTAACCGTCGCAATACTTGTCTGCGAGATCGCAGATTTCACGAATAAAGTAGATACTAACCAGACGCGGAGAAGCAGCACGTACAGTGTACAGCTTCGCTCCGGTTTCAGATACGTGTACTAGAACGCCGGGCTTAAGAATTTCATGGTAGCTCCACTTGCCATAGTTTTCTTTGCAAATGGGGGGTAGCATGTCTCTATAGAGCGGCGGTCCGATATCAGTTCTTGCCAATGTGGTTCACCTCTCCCCGTTTCATTTTTTTATGCGGCATTGCCTGCATATTATTCTAAATTAGTCCTGAACAGTTTCTTCAGGCCACCAGAAGAAGAATGGGTTAGCACGTGGAGCCAGTACCATTTGAGGAATGGGCTCAAGCTCAACAGCGCGCAGGAAGTTACGCATTCCGAGGCGGAGGATTAGCTCACCAACACGCTCACGGGTCTTGCCGTTCTCATCCCACCACTCCCAAACTTTCTCAAGGAACTCTTTGAGTTCTTCGTAGGGAGGCTCAAGCTTCATGAAGGGTACGATTACCCAACCCATCATAGCGCCTTGCAGAATGGGAGCCTTACCACCGATTAGGATGGTAGCACCACGGTCGTCACCAGGACGCAGGGCTTTGCACATTTTGTTGATGCAGTGCATGCAACGGGTGCAGTTAGGATTGTCAATGGTTAGTTCGTTGCCATCAAAGCTCATGCACTTGGTAGGGCACTTGTCAACTACTAAACCTTGAATATCGAAACCTTCAGCAGCGTATGCACGAACAGCTTCTTGGTTAATCTTAATATCGTCTCTCCAGGTACCCTGGATGGAGATGTCAGAACGTGCGATGGAGGCTACACAGTCATTAGGGCAGCCGGAAACTTTGATTTTGCACTTGTAAGGCCACATTGGACGGTGCAGGTAATCCTGGAACTCGTTGGTCAGATCATGACAGATGTCGGTAGAATCGATCATGGCAAATTCGCAACGAGCGGGACCAGCACAGGAGCTGGGAGTACGCAGGTTGGAACCGGAACCACCCAGATCAAATGGATGCTCTTCAAAAGCAGATACTTCATCAAAAATTGTCTGAATGTGTTCGGTTTTTGTTCCCAGCAGAATCACGTCACCAGTGGAACCGTGTAAGTTGGTCAGTCCACTACCGTATTTTTCCCACACATCACATACTTGACGCAGGGCTTTGGTGTGGTAGTACCAACCAGAAGGCTGGTTCAAACGCACGGTGTGGAAGTGTTCAACATGGGGGAATTGCTCGTGTACGTCAGAGTAGCGACCGATAACGCCACCACCATAACCCATAACACCTACCAGACCACCGTGTTTCCAGTGGGCCTTTTTGTCCTCATAAGAAAGCTCCAGTTGACCAAGCAGGTCTTGGGCGGAAAGGTTGTTAGCAGCGGCTCTTTTAATTTCTGTTACGAAACTAGGCCACGGCCCTTTTTCGAGATCGTCCAAGAGAGGAGTTTTCTTGGCTTCGGTCATTAAGTTCACCTCCGTTTTTTTGTGAAAAGGATATTTACTATCCCGCCATAAATGGCCAGCCTCTTTCCCAAACAAGGCGATTTTTCAAGTTTGGCTCGCTAGTTATAAATGGCATTTTGTAACTAGTTAAAAACCGAAAAACCAACTCAGTTAGACAAAAAAAGACAGACTTGTCCAACCTCGGAAAAGAAGGCAATAAGTTGTCTAAATTTGCACAATCAAACACTTGTGTATGCAATATTCGCATCCACGTAAAGTTTATCACCTGTCCAGCCACTCTGTCAATAAATATTCGGCTCTTGGAAATGTGGAGTTTTTCACAAAATCTGAATAGTGGTAAAATTTCTTAACAGCCAGAATTTTTTTGTGGTCATTTGTGGTCAGGCGATACGATTTAGATTATAGCATAATGAAGCCAGGCTTGTCCCGATGGTAATTATGGAATTACAGGAAATGCTGCCTTGCAGCATTAGCCCAGCAAGTATCCTTCTTCAAAGGCCTGTAAATTTACGTCGATAAATTTTTGAGGCACCCTCGCCCTGAGGGCGGATAGCCAGGTTTCTTTTTCTATTGGAAGTTTTTTTGCCAGGATTCCCATGAGGACCACATTGGCAGCCTTGGGGTTGCCGCATTTTATGGCGATATCCAGGGCGTCGACTACCACAGTACTGGGAACTGCCCCTCTAACCTTTTCTAAGCAATCAGCAGGATAAACAGCCGCTCCTGTTAATACAGGCACCGGAGCAATGGACTGATTATTGATGATTATATCCCCGTCTGCCTTGAGAAAGGGCAGCCAGCGCATGGCCTCCATTTTTTCAAAGGCCAGTATTACGTCTGCCCCACCCCGGGAGATAATGGGCGAATAGACCCGTTCCCCCAGCCTTACCTGGGTTACCACAGATCCGCCCCGCTGGGCCATCCCTTTAATTTCTGAAACCTTAATGTCATAACCGGAAGCACCTGCTGCTTCGGCCAGTACTCTGGTGGCCAGGATAGTTCCTTGCCCCCCAACACCAACCAGTAAAATATCTAAGGGCTTAAGCATTTCCTTCACCCCTCTTCTTTAGGGCCTTCTTATTGCAAACTTGCAGGCAAAGGCCGCAGCCATTGCACTGAATAGCGGTAACCTGGGCCTTGTCCCCCTGGCGTGAAATAGCCGGGCAGCCCAGGTTTAAACATATTCCACAGTTAATGCAGGACTCCTTGTCCACCTCAACCGGCTCAGAAATGGCCGCCCGCCCTTTAAGTAATACACAGGGCCTGCTGGCTATTATTACCGAGGGTTCCTCCGCTGAAGTTTCCTCTTTAATCACGGAATTAAGTTCTGCCAGGTTCATGGGATCTACCTGCCGTACCCTTTTTACCCCCAATGCCCGGGCGACACCGGCCAGATCCACCTCGGGGGCGGGTTTACCCAGCAGGGTCAGGCCAGTTGCAGGGTTTTCCTGGTGTCCGGTCATGGCGGTTGTTCTGTTGTCTAGGATTAACACGGTGGAACGTCCTCCGTTGTAAACCACATCCAAAAGGCCTGTCAGGCCAGAGTGCAGGAAGGTGCTGTCCCCAATAACTGCCACTGTCTTGCTGGCCATATCCGGATTGGCCTTTTCCATACCAAGGGCGGCACCGATACTGGCTCCCATACAAATACAGGTATCCATTGCTCCCAGGGGACTTAAGCTGCCCAGGGTATAACAGCCAATATCTCCGCTGACAACTAGCTTTAGCTTTTTAAGGGTGTAGAAAACTCCCCGGTGTGGGCAGCCGGCACACATTACAGGCGGACGTCCGGGCAGCGCTTGAAGGTCTGTTGCTGCTATAGGAGCCTCCTTGCTGTTTAATACCTCCGGGTTAACCTCGATGCCCGCTCCAACTAATGCCTGGGCAATGAGATCTGTGCTAAGCTCCCCATAGGAGGGCAGTATTTCCTTGCCCAGCACCGATATTCCCAGGGCACGTATTTGCATCTCTAAAAAGGGCTCTAGTTCCTCAACCACCAGCAGGGTTTTAACACCTGCGGCAAATTCTTTAACTAATCCGGCAGCCAGCGGGTAGGTAAAGCCTAGTTTTAACACCGACGCATTGGGTAAAGCTTCCTTTACATAATGGTAGCTAATGCCGCTGGTAATTACTCCAACTTCCCTGCTGCCCCATTCAATTTTATTTACAGGACAGTTATCACTGTATTCGGCCAATCTGGCTGTACGACCCTCAAGGTATACCCTTCTGGCCCGTCCATGGGCAGGTACCATTACATACTTTTGAGGGTCCTTGGTGTAGGGGCGCAGTTCCTTTGGTCCCGGCTCCCCTATTTCCACAAAGCTCTGGGAGTGGGACACCCGGGTAGTGAGCCTCAGCATCACCGGGGTATCAAATTGCTCACTTATCTCCAAGCCCAGGGCCACCATATCCTTGGCCTCTTGACTATCGGCAGGCTCCAGGCAGGGTATTTTATTCATCAGGGCAAAAAAGCGATTGTCCTGCTCATTTTGGGAGCTGTGCATACCTGGATCATCGGCTGAGATCAGTATAAGTCCTCCGTTTACTCCCGTATAGGCGATGGTAAAGAGGGGATCTGCAGCCACATTGACTCCAACGTGCTTCATGGTCACCAGCACCCTGGCTCCGGCGATGGATGCACCGGCACCAACCTCCAGTGCCACCTTTTCATTGGGGGACCACTGGGCATAAATGTCAGGATACTTGGCAAAGTTTTCAAGTATCTCGGTGCTTGGGGTTCCTGGGTAGCCTGCTGCCACGGTGATGCCGGCCTCAAAGGCTCCCCTGGCTATGGCAGCATTCCCTGATAATAGTTCTTTCATGATGCAACCTCCGTTAGGTTCAGTTATTTCCTGGTTAATTACTTTCTTTTGTCAATAACCCTTTTGGCCTTGCCCAGACTGCGTTCTAGGGAGCGTGGCTCCAGCAGCTTTACCTTGGGGCTAATGGATAGTACAGCCAGCAGTCGGGAGCGAACCCTTTTTTCCAGCTCCTCAAGATCCCGCCAACTACCCGTAAAGGCGTCATCCGTCATTTCCACCTGCACCTCCAGGGCGTCCAGGTAGCCTTTCTTGGTGACAATTATTTGATAGTGGGGGGCAACCCCCTCAATCTTCAACAGTACATCTTCGATTTGGGAGGGGAATACATTTACTCCACTTACAATCAGCATATCATCGGTCCGTCCGCTAACCTTGCGAATCCGGGCATTGGTTCTGCCACAGGCGCAGGGCTGTCTGTTAATCACGGTAATATCCCTGGTACGGTAGCGGATTATGGGTAATGCCTCTTTGGTCAGGCTGGTTATCACCAGTTCACCTTCCTGTCCATCCGGCACCGGCTCACCTGTCCGGGGATCAATTACTTCGATCAAGAAATGATCCTCAGACACGTGCATTCCCTGTCGTTCCTGGCACTCACCGGCTACACCCGGACCGATAATTTCGCTGAGTCCATAATTATCACTGGCAGAGATGCCCCAGACCCTCTCAATTTCATCCCTCATACTTTCAGTCCAGGCCTCGGAGCCGAACAGGCCGTACTTTAATCCCAGGGATTTGGGATCAATGCCCATACCCTTAGCTACCTCTGCAATGTGCAGGGCATAGGTTGGTGTGCCGATCAAAGTGGTAGTGCCAAAATCCTGCATCAGCATGATTTGTTTTTCTGTATTGCCCGTGGAGGAGGGAACCACCGTAGCCCCTACTTTCTCCAGGCCATAGTGCAGACCGAAGGCCCCGGTAAACAGGCCATAGCCGAAGCTGACCTGGGCCACATCCTCGTCGGTTACTCCTGCGGCAGAAATCATCCTGGCAACCAGTTCTGACCAGGTTTCAATATCCTGCCTGGTATAGCCAACCACGGTAGGCTTTCCCGTTGTTCCCGAGGAAGCATGCAGTCGCACCACCTTTTTCATCGGCACAGCAAACATGTTAAAGGGATAGTTGTCCCTCAATTCCGCCTTAGTGGTAAAGGGTAATTTGCTGACATCAGCAAGGGAGCTGATATCACCGGGCTTTACTCCTTGACGGTCAAAAAGCTCTTTATATAGGGGGACATTTTGATATACACTTTCCAGGGTTTTTTGCAGCCGTGAGAGCTGCAGTTCCTGCAGCTCTTCACGGTTCAGGGTTTCAAACTGTTCGTTCCAAATCATACTTGCTCCACCTTCTTGTTTTTCACTAATATTTTACTCGTGGTGCCAATGCCAAAAATCTGCTCCAGATGCTTGCCGGGTAATTTTTCAGTTACCATACTTATCACAGGCAATACCAACAGGGGTACCAGCATAGCAGCAGAACCTGCAGTTGGCAGCATACCAGGGTCCAGCTTAATGAAGTAAGCGGCGATAAGGGGAATGCTCAGACCAGTCAGAGATGCTATCCAGGCACCCTTGGCTGTGGCACCGGGCCAAAAGAGCCCGAAGAGGTAGGGCGCCAGGAAGGCCCCTGCCACGGTACCCCAGGAAATAGCCATAAGACTTAGGATTATGGCCGGCTTAGCCATTGTCAAAGCTACAGAAAGAGCTATAAATAAGGCGCATAATATTCTCATATGGGCCACCTTCTGTCTCTCCGTGAGTTTCGGGAAGAGGCTCTGGAGTAAATCCATAGATACTGCCGAGCTGGATACCAGCACTAGGGAAGCCAGAGTGGACATGGACGCCGAGAGAACCAGCAGTAAAAGCAGGGTTACTCCCCACTCCGGCAGGTTGTTCATCATAATTTGCGGGATAATTAAATCAGGGTTGGGGCTGCCGGTAGCCGGGTCAACAGGTACCTTATCGAAAAACAGTCGGGTAAGACTCCCGGTAAAATAGGCCCCGGTGGTTATTACTAAGGCAAAGACGGTGGCCACGATGGTGGCCGGCTTAATAGATGCCTCATCTTTAATGGCATAAAACTTTTGTACCATCTGGGGTAATCCCCAGGTTCCCAAGCTGGTCAATATAACTAGGGAGGCCAGGGGCAGCCAGCCCGGGGGTCCCACTGGTTCTACTAATTTATGATCTATAGCGGCCAATTTGGCAAAGCCTGATGCCAGCCCACCTACCTGGGGTGAACCAACGATATAGTAAAGCAGTACGCCTACACCAAAGATCATTACAGTTCCCTGTACCACGTCGGTAATGGCCACAGCCCGGTAGCCACCTGTAACCAGATACATGGCCGTTAGCAATCCCATGGCAATAGCAGCATAGGTATATGGAATGTCAAATACCCTTTCAAATAGGTAGCTCAGTCCCATGAATACCGAGGCAGAGTAGGGTATCATAAAAATAAAGATAACCATGGCCGCAAACACCTTTAGACCCGGAGATTGATACCGGGCCGCTAAAAATTGAGGCATGGTCATAACATTTAGTTTAATGGTCATTTCCCTGGTGCGCTTGGCCAGGACCAGCCAGGCTAACAAGCTGCCTACAAGGGTATTGCCTACAACAACCCAAAGGGTTGAAAGCCCAAAGCCAAAGCCCACTTTACCGGCATAGCCGATAAAGATAACTGCTGAGAAATATGTGGTTCCAAAGGCAAAGGCCGAAAGCCAGGGGCCAACGGTCCTGCCGCCTAAAAAGAATTCATTAACGGTTTTGGCCCTGCGCATGCAGTAAAGGCCACAAAATAAAAGCAACCCTACAAAAAGGGTTAGAAATATCCCTTTCATTCTTCCATCCTCCCATTCTACTTCTTATAACTGGAATCTCTGTACTTCGACCAATCAATATTGGCTGCCTACTTAACTACTATACTACCTTTGCAAACCACCTCCAGACCTGTGGTATTTCTCTTATTCTATATTTTTATGTCAAATCCTTCTGAAATTGACTGGAAAATTAGCTTTAGGGCTTGGTGGGGTAAAAAAAGGAGCCTAATACTTCTGGTGAAGCGATTAGGCTTTGGGTTTTTATAGGGTTGCGATTTGTTTTTGGGTGATGTTGCGTCGCTTTAGGAAGCGGCCTAGGCGGCGGAGGGCTTCGGTTAGGTCTTCCACCGAGGAGGCGTAGGAGCAGCGGACACAGCCTTCGCCTCCGGGGCCGAAGACGTCGCCGGGGATTACTGCTACCTTTTCCTCCAGGAGAAGGGCCTCGGCAAATTCTGCCGAGGTGAGTCCTGTGTCCCCGATATAGGGGAAGACATAGAAGGCACCACCTGGCTCAAAGCAAGGCAGGCCAATCTCCTTGAAGCCCTGGAGCATTAGACGCCTGCGGCGGTTGTAATGGGCCACCATGTTTTCCATGGGGGTTTTGCCGTGACGCAGGGCCTCCATGGCCGACATTTGGGCTGTGATGGGGGCGCAAAGCATGGTGTACTGGTGTATCTTGGTCATGGCCCCGATAAAGTCTCCCTGGGCTGCCGCATAGCCAAGGCGCCAGCCGGTCATGGCATAGGCCTTGGAAAAGCCGTTAAGCACAATGGTTCTGTCCCTCATACCCGGCAGGGAGGCAAAGCAGGTATGCTGGCCGATATAGGTTAGCCGGTCATATATCTCGTCGGAAATGACCAATAGATCATGCTTGGCCACAACCTCCGATATTTTCAGCAGCTCCTCCCGATTCATTATAGCTCCGGTGGGGTTATTGGGGAAGCATAGCAGTAAAACCTTAGATTTTGGTGTAATGGCTGCCTCCAGCTTATCCGCAGTCAGCCTAAAATCATCTTCCATGCTGGTGGGAATGGTTACAGGCACTCCTCCGGCCAGGGTGGTGCAGGGAATATATGAAACATAGCAAGGTGTTGGAATTAGCACCTCATCCCCGGGGCAAATTAGTGTTCTTAGGGCCAGGTCCAAGGCCTCACTTACACCAACGGTCACCAGCACTTCCGATCTGGGGTTATATTGAACACCCTGGGTACCAAGATATTTTGTAATTTCCTCCCGGAGTTCCAGCAGCCCGTGGTTGCTGGTATAGGTGGTACTGCCCTTATGCAGGGAATAGATACAGGCCTCCCGGATATGCCAGGGTGTTACAAAATCAGGCTCACCTACCCCAAGGGAGATTACTCCCTCCATCTCGGCAGCCAGATCAAAGAAGCGCCTGATGCCAGAAGGGGGAATGGCCTTTACCGTCGGGTTTATATAGTGGCTCCAGGTTCTATCTGTCACGGGGTGATCACCAGCCTTTTATCCGTTTCCCTATCCTCGAAAATAAATCCGTCCTGCTTATAGGTCTTCAGCACAAAGTGGGTGGCAGTGCTCATGACGTGCTCTACGGTGGCCAGCTTGGTGGCCACAAAGAGGGCCACTTCCTTCATGGTAACCCCATCCACAAAAACGGCTAAATCGTAGGCCCCCGACATCAGATGTACACTTTGCACCTCTGGAAAGCGATAGATACGCTCTGCCACCGCATCAAAGCCCACATCCCTCTGGGGGGTAATCTTTACCTCAATCAGAGCGGAGACCTTTTCCACCCCGGCCTTTTCCCAGTTAATCAGGGTAAAGTACTTGATGATGGTCTTATCTGCCTCAAGTTTCTCAATAATCGACCTGACCTCATCCTCATCCCGTCCGGTCATCACCGCTATTTGTTCCGCTGTCAGTCTGCTGTTGCTTTGTAAAAGCTCTAATATTTCCAGCATAAAAACACCTCCTAAAAAAATAATAACTCCGTCCCGGAAAGGGACGGAGTTTAAAATACCCGTGGTACCACCCTAATTGGCTGCCTTTGCAAAAATGCAGCCCACTTAGACCTCGATAACGGTGAAGAACCGGCTTAGCTTACTGTTAGTTCGGCCAGCACTCAGGGGTGGCCCGGCTGCTTCCTTGACCGGGCTTGCACCTACCCCGGCTCGCTGAGCAATTTAATCAGCCTTCTTCCCCCTCATGGATTTTGAATATTCTCGTTTTTATAGTTTATCATTAGCCACGATGGCTGTCAATTTACATTGTAAGGGTTCCATTGGGTGTTTCAATAAGTTTTAATACCTGATCAGTCTTGCCTGTCATGGCATTTACATATACCAGGTAGGCTTCCCCATTAATCTGTCCGGACACTTCGTAGGAGAATTTTTCTTTGCCCGAGTCCGTTGGAATAATGGCTAGGCGGGTATTTGTAATTTCCATCCGCCCATTAACCTTAGACTTGGCCTGCTCCACACTTATGGCCGGCTCCGGTAGCTCCCTCACCTTATGGGCCATTAGGTAACCCCTGGCATCAAAGCCCACTATTTGACCATCATCCAAAGCCACATTTATCTTAATTTGATCCGGGTAAATGATAACTTCATTTTGCTGAGGAATAAAGTTAAATATGGCCCTGTTATCCTGCTGCTGAAAATAGATATTGACCATACCTTTATAGCCACGGCTTTCCAGGAAGTCTTCTGCCTTTTCCCGGGCTTGGTCAACGGATAGCTTGGGGGTACCTATATCCCTGCTGTTAAGGTACCAAACCACATGCCCGCCTTTTTCACTTACATTAGCTGTAATTCGCCCGTCTGCTTGCTGTTGGGTTAACAGCTCCACCTGAAATCCAGGTATTCTTTCCCTGGTCCTGCCGGTAACTTGTGCCCTATAATCGGCATTAGTTCGGGCATCTAAAAATTCCCGGGCAATTTTTCTGGCATCGTCCGAGTTAACGGTTGTATCACCCAGCCCCACAGGCTGAACCCTATCCAGGTGATCCGAGAAGGGGCCGTCATAGATCAAGGTTGGAAAGCCCTGCATATCCCTGTCGATACTTTGAAAGTCCTGGGGACGGTTAGTGGGGGCTCCCTTTTGAAGCTCTTCCTTTGCCCCCCTAATGATATCTGTGATACTTAGCCTGCCTTCGGACACCCTGGCCTCCATATTGTATAATTCTTTATTTAGCTGCTCCGCCTGCCTGTAGAGGGTATTTAGGGTATTAAACTCTTCTTCCGTCAAGGGTTGTCCATTGTTTATTTCCCTAGCCTTAACCCTGGCATAATCCCCTGCCTGGGCTAAAAACTTTGCTGTCCTGGCTGTTACCTGGGAGGACACCGGCAGTTGGGTTAGGTTTTCCCTGGCACCTTCTGACTGCAGCCAGATTTCCGAAAATATTATCGTATCATCCGGGTCCCCTGCTACAGCTAGACTTTTTGCCAGCAGCACTTCCATGTTCTGCACCCTATTTATAAGATTGTAAAAGGACATTTGATACCTATTGTTCATAAATACTTCCAGCATGGTTCTGTCTTTATGTTCCTTATAGGCCCAGGCCCCTACGGCAGCAAATAATAATACTCCGATTAGAGCGGGTATCCCCCATCTTTTCATTTCGGCATCCCCTTCCGCAGACTATTAATAGGCAAAAACGTGTCGCCCGATTTGGTTGACAATTTTACGGGACCAGATCCAGCGATTCACAGGTTTACTGGGATTCCAGAAGAACAATGCCCCTCCGGTGGGATCGTAGCCAGATATGGCATCCTGGGCGGCCCTCAGAGCCTCTTGGTCCAGGTTCCTGTTGTATTGCCCATTGGAAACCGACTCAAAGGCCAGGGGCTGGTAGACAACTCCTGACAGGGTGTTAGGAAATTGGTCGCTTCTAACCCTGTTTAGCATTACCGCACCCACGGCAACCTTGCCTGAGTAGGGTTCATCTGCAGCTTCGCCCATTATAACCCTTGCTAAGAGGTTTATACTGTCCCGGTTGGACACAAACCCCCTGGAGGCTGTGGCGTAATTGTCCTCCCTTTTCTGAGCAGCCGGGGCTGCTGTAGCCAATCCCATGGCTTGTCTGGTGGCGGTGCCAACTACTCCATCAACCGGAAGGCCGTTACGCCTTTGAAAGCTTTTTACTGCTTCAGCTGTTTGGGCCCCATAATTCCCTGTAACAGGACCTTGGAAATAACCCCAATCCTTTAATCGCTGCTGTACTTGTGATACTTGGGTACCCCTGCTGCCCCAGTAGAGAACCGGGTCTTGAGCCAGGGCATGATTATAAATAAGCAACCCAGCCAATAAAAATGTAACCAGGCTCAGTAGGCCAATCCCAATTCTAATTTTCTTGCTGCCTAGCTTTTGCCAACGCATATAATATCTCACCCCGTCGATTTTTTAGTTATTTTTGCCTCGCCGGGATAATATTATGTAACCGTTATTTATTTTTACCCTGGAAGATAGGGGCAAAAAAAATAACGCCTGTTATCAGGCGTTAGGTATTCTTTAGTTGTGCGGCTGCCAGCTACGGGCCATTTCTATAAATTTTTTGGCCCAGTCTGGCTCGGAGACAGCATGTATATGGTTGTACACTGCCACCACATTTTTATATCTAAGTCCGTCATATTCGCCGTTTATGCCATGTCCCCGCAGGACTTTGAAGGCAAACTCACAGTTCCCCTGTTCAAGGCTGCTTACCCGGGAATTGTGAAACTCATGACCTTTAACAATCTTTCCTGCAGGGAAATAGGGGGTGCCTTCCAGCACCTCCAGGTGCATGTAGCCGTGACCCTGGGGTTTCTTGAGCATTTCCACTTCGATGGGTAAGGCTCCCACCATTTCAAAGGACTTGTCCTCCCAATGTATTCTTCTCCCTAAATACATCAGGCCACCGCACTCAGCATAGACCGGCAATCCCTTTTCTATCTGGTCTTTAAGGTGCTGTCTAAAACTGTTGTTGGCTTCAAGGTCAGCCGCCAATACCTCGGGAAATCCCCCACCAATATATAAGCCATCTATTTTGGGCAGCCTTTGGTTAGCTATGGCGCTAATATCAACCAGCCTTGCTCCGGCTTCCACCAAAGCCTCCAGGTTTTCCGGATAGTAAAAGGAAAAGGATCTATCCCGAACCACTCCAATAGTGGGCTGTTTGTTATCCTCTGCCTGTCCGGGCATATGCCAATTAATATTTACAGCCCCAGGAATGTCCTTTTCCTCTACCAGGGCCGGCCATTCCCGGGCTATTTTTAATATGGCCGCCATGTCCAGATATTTAGCAGCGGCCTGTCCAATTTCACCCACCGCTGTCATCAGTTCATCATTCTCCCCTGCGGGGATTAGGCCAAGATGCCTGTCCGGGATGCTAAATTTCGTACCTTTAGGCATGGCTCCCAGCACCGGCACATCACAATATTCGGCTATTGAAGTCCGCAGCATCCTTTCATGCCGGGCCCGGGCAACCTTATTTAGTATTACTCCAGCTATTTTAACCCCTTTGTCAAAATTGACAAAGCCATTAACCATGGCTGCAGCACTTCTGGTCATTCTGGTACAATCAACAACTAGCAATACAGGGGTTTCAACAATTTTTGCAATTTCTGCGGCACTGCCGCTGCCCGCCAGATCCACACCATCGAACAGGCCCATGGCACCTTCCACCACTGCCACATCTGCTTCTCTGGCATGCCTAATAAAGGTATGTCTGATGGCCTTGTGATCCATAAGGTAACTATCCAGATTGCGGCAGGTAGCACCGGCAACTTTGGTTAACCAACTGGGATCGATAAAATCTGGTCCCTTTTTAAACGGCTGCACCTTTAATCCCATTGCAGTCATAGCAGCAATAAGTCCCACCGTAATAGTGGTTTTTCCAGACCGTCCCTGGGGGGCGGCCACCAGCAATCTTGGAATGCTGTAACTATATGTAGTAGCCAAATCCACACCGCCTCTTTTCTATATTTGATAGTCTTTAACCATTAGCCCCAGACTATTCGCTGTTCACCCAAGCATTTCCCGAAGTCCTGAATTCTTTACCCCTAAGACTCCGGGAAATACTTGTAAGACAGTAACACCCTCACCCGGATGTGATCCAGGTGAGGGTGAACTAAAATCTAGTTATTATACGCAACCGGTAGGCTTAGGAAGTCCAGCCAGTTTGCAGGCGCCCTTAGCGGGGCCGGTGGGGAACAGTTCGTAGATGCCTTTCAGGCTGTAGCCGGTGTCTTTGCACAGCTTACGAACCATGGGAGCGATACCAAATTGGAAGAAGTAGTCACGCAGGTATTTAATAACCTTCCAGTGATCATCGGTTAACTCATCGATACCTTCTTCTTTGCAGAAGTATTTAGCTACGTCTTCGGTCCAGGTGTCAGGGTTTAATAAAAAACCGTCTTCATCAACTTCGATTTGCTGGCCAGCAATCTCAATAAATGCCATCTCGAAACAGCACCTCCAGAATTATTTATTATTTCCAGAACCAAACAGTGGTTCTTTGATAACATTTTATATTATATACGCTTTTCTTAATTTTTTGAAGTAGTACAAGCACATTATTTTTAGAAAAGCCTAACAATAATTATGAATGTTATTATGCTTCATAAATGCTTAATTTATTTGTTGATAGGAGGATAAAGGGCCAAGCCTACCAAATCAATTAAGCCTTTAACCTCTACACCAAGCTCGTGCTCATCAACCATGGGGTAAAGCTGTGCTTTACAAATGGAGCAGGGAGCACACAGAATGCCGTCTCCATCCTTGCCAACACCAGTTGCACGTACCTGCTCAGCCTTTTTAGCTGAGAATTTAATGCGCAGATCGTACATTTCGGGATCGTCAAACAGGATAGCTGAGCCACCACCGCAGCAGAAGTTGCGCTCCCGGTTAGGAGTCATTTCAACAAAGTTGCTAACGCTGGCATTCATAACAACCCGCAGGGTATCGCACATGTTGCAGGCCCGGCCAAAGTTACAGGGATCGTGGAGTGTAACGGGTCTTGTGTTAACATCCTTGTGTAGCGTTAGGGCACCCTGCTTGATGTAGTGAGCTACTTCATCGTGCAGGTGTACAATTGGTATCCGACCAGGACGATCTAACATGCCAGGCAGGTACATTTTACCTGTACGCCAACCGTGACCGCACTCACCCCATACAACCTTTTTACAGCCAAGCTTGAGGGCTTCGTCAATAATCCTCATGCAGTTAGCCCGCATGGTGGCCCTTTGGTCAAATAGCAAACCAAAGTTACCGGCTTCGGCAATTTCACTGCTCATGGTCCAGTTGATTCCTAGATAATGGAAGAACTTAGCTGCACCCATCATGGTATTAGGGTTTAGCAAAAAGTCAGCGGAAGATGGAATATACAGAATATCGGAATTGGGCTTATCTGTAGGTATCTTAATGTCTACCCCGGTTTCTTCCATCATTTCTTCTTCAAGGAATTCGTTGGTGTCAATCAGACCCATCTTGGGCAGACCAGTGTGGTTACCTGTTCTCTTCATGGCAGCACCTACGGATGCCTGAAGCTTGGGTACCATACCCAACCAGTGCAGTAACTGGCGACCGGCCATGGTAACCTCGCAGGTATCCAGGCCAAAGGGGCATACCAGGGAGCAACGACGGCACTCATTGCACTGGTAGAAGTAGGAATACATTTTTTCAATATCTTCCAGTTCCAGATCCTTGGCGCCGATAAAGCCGCCAAGAAGCTTGCCTTCTGGAGTAAAGTAGCGCTTCCAAACCTTACGCAGGAGGTCTGCACGGTTGGTGGGAATGTTATTTGGGTCCCTGGTTCCTAGATAGGTGTGGCAGTTTTCAGCACAAGCACCGCACTTAACGCAGGCTTCAAAGGTGATCATTAGGGAACGGAATTTTTCTCCCAGTTCCTTTAAATGCTTGATGGCTGTTTCAACCTTCAGTTCATCAGGAACCACTTGGATGTCAATTTTTAGCATATCAGCAGCACTGGCTTTTACAGGCTGCTTTAAGCCGGATTCGGTTAATGGCATTTAGTGCACCCCCCCTGAAGCGGATTTTCCGCCGGATACGGAATGGCCGGAGCCACCCACTGCTGCGCCGGGCATACCGGGAGCGGGTTCAACATAGGCACGGTTGATGATCCAACGATGAGCAAACATACCGGGTATATGCAGCAGTTTGCTAAATGGGAAGACAATCATCAGAACTTGAACCAGTAAAAGGTGAAGAACAAATGCAGGATTGTGCAGAACTTCCATATCAGGTGTCAGGGCAGTAAAAGTTATAAGATGCACAACATACTCCCGGGCAGGCTCATAGTGCATGGCATACTCGGGGAATAAACGCATAAAGTTACCCACGGAAACAATACCGATTAATAAAAGCAAATGGGCATAATCACTGGGAGCTGAAATTTGCTTAACTTCATTGATAGCCATTCTGCGATAGAGCAGGTAAATAAGGGCTATTAATATAAGGATACCGAAAGTTGTCCCAAGAATACTGGACAGATACTCACTGGTCTCAGCGGAGGTCAGTCCAATGTAATAGAACTGTAGTCCTAGCAAGCCGATACCCATAACATGGCCGGCCAAGATGGACAGCAGCGCCACGTGCATGAGCCATGCGCCGCTCCATAGGGATTTGTCGGCCTTAAATAGGCTCTTAAAGAGCGCCGCCTCGGTAGCAATGTCCACTAATGCACCAGCCTGAGTGGTAGGTGCGGGTGTCAGGGTTATATTGTGAACAATTCGTCCACTGGCCCATCTGCCAAGTCTGTAAAGAATACCAATAGTAAAAATAGCAACTGCAATATAAGGAAGAATCTGCATAATAAAAAAGGTCACGGCTACACCTCCTTTGGTCTCCCAAAGTAATTTTTGTTAAAAACATTGTCCACAAAAAGCTTTTAAATCATAATTTGAATTGCAAAGCCTTGTGTCCGCTCACCACACCCAACCCTGGAAAGCCGGAATTGGTACTAATTAATTATAACTCTTGCAGAATACAGGCTTCGTTAGGACAGGTTACAACACAGGTTTCGCAGCCCATGCAATCTGTCTCAGCACCGGTAACTTCGGCTTTGCCGTCAACCATGCCAAGAATACCTGCGGGACAGGCATCAATGCATTCGCCACAGCCTTCGCACTTGTCAGCATCGATTGAAATCATGTACATTCCACATACCTCCTTTAGCGAAAATTTTTTTGAATTTCCTCGGGGATGGGTTTGGGGTGGTTAATCGTTAGTTGATGAACACACCTTTTGGGAACCAACATAAAAATAGGCAGTCCAATCCCCTTTCAGGTGATACTATGCCTATTTCGTTGCAACTTGGATTATTCCTTCTAAAATCGTCACTTTTTTTTGAAAACATGAATATTAGCAATTTGCAAATATATTATTTATGGAAAAAAGTACTGCAGGATCTACATAAAAATATAACATTTCTACACCAACTACGTAAAGATGTCCCATGGCTAGTCGAATGACAGATTTCTGACATTTCCCAATAATCCTTTGCCAAGGTAGGTTATACATATATAAATAACCCCCTTCCAAATAATTACCATGTGAGCTTTTTCAGGTTTTTCTAACAATCTTATCTTCTTTGGATATCCAGGTAGGATTTTTAAGGTAATTGGAGAAAATAAATTGGGGAGGTGATTAAATGTCGGTTTATGATATGGCTGTTGAATTAGGAAAAAATCTATCCACCAGCCAGGAGTACGCTAAAGTACTGGATTCCCAACGGGCAGTTAGCCAGGATCCTGAAGCTCGCTCCCTGGTGAATGACTTTCAGCAGTTGCAGAAATCCTATCAACGTATGCAAATGATGGGTCACCAGCTTACCCAGGAAAACCTGAAAAAGCTTAGTGAAATGGAGAAGCAAGCTTCTTCTCACCCTCTGGTAAAGGCTTACTTGGATGCCCAGGCTGGTTTTTATGAGGTTGTAAACATGGTAAATGTGAAAATTCAGGAAGGTCTGACCGGGAAATCAGTCAGCGAGGATGACCCAACTGGACAGGCTAGCTGTAGTTCTACCAAGGGCAGCAGTGAGTGCGGTTCCTGCTCGGGCTGCTAATCAGCCTGCTGCTGTATTTCTATTAGGTCGTTTGCTTGACAGCTATAGTTATGGGTCCTGTGACTACAGGACCCATAAGCTTGTCGAAAAACTACCTGTATTCGGGTTTTAATAATCCCTCACGACTCCTCTCTCCGCAGTGGACAGCGCTAATCGCTTGCTTCGGGATTATTAAAACCCAGTTATATCTTTTTCAACAGGCTGATGATCCTGTGACTACAGGACCCATCAGCTTGCCTGTAGCACAGCATTAGTCTAGTACAAGGATTTCCCTTCTGAGCCAGTCTATTGCTGTGATGGCAGTGCGGTTTCGGATCTGGTTCCTTGCTCCAGTTAGGGTAAGCTGTTGGACCTTAATCTTTCCAAGGATATAAAGGGCTAGATAGACGAGTCCTACTGGTTTCCCTGAGGTGTCTCCTTCGGGTCCGGCTATGCCTGTAACCGCCAGGCCAATATCTGAGCCGGAGGTTTTTGCTACACCCGCGGCCATTTCCCTAGCCGTCTCCTCACTAACGGCACCGTATTTGCTAAGGGTCTCTTCCCTCACCCCAAGGCGGTTTTTCTTTGCCTTATTACTGTAGGTAACCGAGGCCTCCAGCAATACCCTGGAAACCCCTGGGTAATTGATCAGTCTTGCTGCGATAAGACCCCCTGTGCAGGATTCGGCAACGGATAGGGTTAGGCTACGCTGCAGCAGCAGCTTGACCGTTTCCTCTTCTAAACTGGTATTCCCCTGACCATATATATTTTCTTTTAATCTTGAACGTATCTCGTCCTCCAAGGGGGCGATTAATTCTTCCGCTTCGGATTTATTTCCGGCCCTGGCTGTTATCCGCACGATTACATCATTTTCCTTGGCATAGGGGGCTACCGTTGGGTTGCTTTGGCTATTGATAATATCTTCTATGGCACCGGCCATAGAGGCTTCGCCCATGCCGCTGATCCTAAGGACCTTAGAAACCAGCACCCCTTTTTGAAACTTAGTCAGGTATGGTAGCACTTCCCTTTCAAACATTGTGGTCATCTCCCCAGGGGGACCAGGCAGGTTGATAATTATTTTCCCTTCCTTCTCAGCCGCACTGCCCGGGGCAGTACCGACACTGTTTTGGAAGATTACTGCTCCCTCGGGAAAATAAACCTGCTTGATATGGGCCTCGGTCAAGGGCCTGCTTAGCTTGTCGTAAAGAGCCTTTATTCTAAGGTAGGAGGCATTATCAAGTTTCATATTTAGCCCCAGGAACTCTGCTGTGGTCTCCCGGGTCAAGTCGTCTTTGGTAGGTCCTAGCCCCCCGGTGGTAATTACTATATCACTTCGTTGAAAGGCCTGGTGAAAGGCTTCGATAATTCTTTGCGAATTGTCTCCCACCACCGCCTGATGGTACACCAGAATCCCCATTTCCGCCAACCTTCTGGACAAGAACTGGGCATTTGTATTTACAATATCCCCTAGCAGCAGCTCTGTCCCCACGGATAATATTTCGGCCTTCATAATTCCTCCTAACCCAGGTGGGTGTTAATTTATTTCCTTCTTACAGAATTTGCTTCTTCAAATACCAGCACATTTGCCCTCTTGCCAAATACAACTATTATGTCACCTTTATCCAAGACCGTGCTGGCCAGTGGTTGAACTGCCTCGTCATTTTTATAAATCAATAATAGCCAAACACCAAATCTATTGGTGGTATTGATTTCGGCAACAGTCCTGCCGGCAAACCTTGCCCCAACCTGCATCTGTTCAATAATAAATCCCTGGGGTAGCTCCAGTAAGTCAATAACTCCATCACTGGAAAGAAACTGGGCCAGCCTGTGTCCCATATCCCGTTCGGGGAAGACTATTCTGTCGGCACCCATTTTAGTTAGCACCAGTCCTTTTCTTTCGCTGGCAGCCTTGACGGATACGGGAATGCCGGCTTCTTTGAGAATATGGGTGGCAATAAGTGTTCCTTCAAAATCCTCCCCCATGGCCACCACTGCCTCATCAAAGTTCTTCTCACCCACTATGCGAATAAGGTCGTCGTCATTTTCCCCCACATCCAGAATGGCTCCTGATACGATCAGGTCCCTTACTTCGTCCAGATGTTCCTCGTACTTATCTATGGCAAAAATGTCATGGCCCCTCTCATAGAGTCCCTCTATAACACCCCGCCCAAAACGGCCAACACCGACAATTAGAATAGATTTTTTCATTGCCTTTTCCCCTTCTTAGCCGATTAATATTTCCTCTTTCATATACTGGATCCGCCTGTACTCCTTTGCTGCCAGTAGAAGCACCAGGGAAAGAACGCCAATTCGCCCTACAAACATCAGCACTATTATAACCGCCTGCCCAAAGGCTGATAATTCTCCCGTAATTCCCATGGATAAGCCCACAGTGGCCATGGCGGAAATAACTTCAAACAGTACAGGTATAAGGGGTAGTCCCTCTACCACCATCAAGAGCAGGGTGCAGGTTGTGGCCAGCAGCAGGGCGATAACCGTAACGGTAAAGGCCTTAGAAACGCTTTCTGAAGCCAGCTCCCGCTCAAAAATAATTACATTTTTTTTACCCTGGGCTATGGCAACCACTGCTAATACAATGGTACCCAGGGTTGTGGTCTTAATGCCCCCGCCAACAGACCCGGGACTTGCGCCCACAAACATCATCATAATCATTAAAAAGATAAAGGGCTCACTCCAACCTAAAACTGGAACGGTGGTAAAGCCGGCTGTTCTGGTAACTGCCTGAAAAAGGCTCTCCACCAGTTTTTGCCCCATGGGCAGGGTCGCCAGGGAGTGATGGTATTCTGAAAGGTAGTAGAAGGCACTGCCAAACAGAGTAATCAGTCCGGTAACCCACAGAACTAATCGGCTGTGAAGGCTCATCCTCCTCCATCTGCGTTGGATAATCAATTCCTGCAGCACCACATAACCCAGGCTTCCGATAAGGATCATGACCATAAACACCATGATTAAGCCCAGGTTCTCCCGGTATGGGTTAAGGCTCTCGCCAGTTAAGTCAAAACCTGCCCCGTTAAAGGCACTGACCGCGTGAAAAACAACAAATAGACCGCCCTCCAGGAGTCCCTGCTCTAAAATGTTTGGCATAAGCAAAGCCATAAGCAGGGCACCTATGCCCTCAATCATAAGGGTAAGGAGTACAATGCTGCGGACCAGCTTTAGTATCCCCGCGAAGCTAAAGTGGTTTCTGTCCTGGGCCACCAGCACCCTTTGGCCTAATTGGATCTTTAATCCCAGCAAAACAAATACTGCTGTGGTTAAAACCATCAGCCCTAGTCCTCCGATTTGCATCAGAACCAGTATCACAGTTTTACCAAAGAGTGACCAGTGGGTGCTGGTGGTAACCACCGTTAACCCGGTTACTGTCAGGGCTGAGGTGGCTGTAAACCAGGCCTCCATAATCCCGGTGCTTCCCGGCTCCGCCGAAGCCCAGGGAAGCAGGAGCAGTAAAGTTCCAATTAAGTTTACAGTTGCATAGCTGGCAACTAATATTTGTCCCGGCTTGAGTTTCTTAAACATAATGAAAGCGGTTCCTGCCTATCTATCTAGCTTTATAACATATACCTTTAGTATTGTAACAAAAAAACAATGAATTAGAAAACCTTGTGCAAAAAAGAAAATCATGCAATTTTTAATTACATGACCATTCTTCCAGTAAATTTATTTTCTGTTTCGGTTTGACAGGGAGGTATATAAGGATGAGCTGGTCTTACCAGTGGTTTTTCTTTCTAAGTCCTTTTCTAACATTAGGTAATTTTCTTTCAAACTTTCTTTGGTATATTTAACAGCTAATTTATTCAATTCTTCCTTAGTTTCATTAGGCAAGTTAATAAACTCAAAACCCGCCAGTTTAACATTGTTCTTGGTTTTTTGCCAGGTTAGCTTCACTGCAGCTTTTTCTGCCAACAAATTGTTTTTCACATATAAGGGGTGCCACTGGTTACCCTTGATAATTTCTTCCAGCTGTGGAACAAGGTAAACCATAACCCCATTTGCTGAAAAGTTCACCAAGCTTGTTTGTACTTTTCGATCTCCACACTCAAAGTCTATTCTGGAAGCATATTCTGCCCTAATGAATTCCCTTTCGTGGGATATCGAGAAATAGTCCGGCATAGCAAAACCATAAAAGCCCTTAGGTTTATCTCCCAAGGCTATTACCTTTGATTCGGCACTGTAATATCCTCTAAATAGAGATATGCCCAGTGTTACCGGCTGGTTTTCCTCTAAAACCATCACCTGTCCTTCTTCCCTGGGCAAATTAGTCCAAAATAAATTTTCTTCTACCTCTGTCACCAGGGCACAAAAGGTTGATTGATTTTCTGCAGTTATAAATATTTCCCTTTGGGAGGTGATTAATTCAAAACCATTGATTTTATCCATACATAAACCCCCAAGTTAACATTACGGTAGATAGAATATTCCTTCACTAGGCACTTTTTTCCTCTATGTTTAGATAATTTTTTTCGACAATTTTGACGGATTGTGATTGAACTATTCTATTAGTGTAATTTTTATATAAGATTTTCTGGATTCAAGCCATCTAAACCCGGTAATACGAACTTTCCGTCCTTGCGAATTAACACATCATCGAAATAAATTTCCCCGCCACCATATGCCGGTGTCTGGATAAACACCAAATCCCAGTGTATGGCTGACTTATTGCCATTAAAGCACTGATCATAGGCACTGCCCGGTGTAAAATGCAGTGAGCCTGCTATTTTTTCATCAAACAGGGTGTCCTTCATGGGGCTGTTGATCTGGGGATTAACCCCCAGGGCGAACTCTCCAATATATCTGGCACCTTCATCGGTATCCAATACCCTGTTAATTCTATCGGAATCATTGGCGGTGGCTCTAATTATTTTACCGTCCTTAAATTCAAGCCGAATATTTTCATAGGTAAAGCCTTGATATACGGCAGGGGTGTTATAGGTAATAAACCCATTTACCGAATCTCTAACCGGCGCAGTATATACCTCCCCGTCCGGGATGTTTCTTTTCCCGCAGCATTTAATGGCCGGCAATCCATTGATGGAAAAGGTTAGTTCGGTGCCTACACCGGTAATCTTAACCCTGTTCGTTTTAGTCATTAGCTCCACCATTGGCTCCATGGCCTGGGACATGGCCTCATAATCCAGGTTGCAGACATTAAAGTAGTAGTTTTCAAAGGCCTCTGTACTCATATTTGCCATTTGTGCCATTGAGGGGGATGGATACCGGAGGACCACCCATTTTGTTTTAGCCACCCTAATTTTGCTGTGAACCTCATTCCATAGGTATTTGTAGTAAAGCTCCATTTTATCCGGCGGAACATCCGCTAGCTCCGAAGCGTTATCTCCGGCTCTAACCCCAATATAGGCATCCATTTCTTCCATTCGGCAGGCTTCATATTTGGCCCTGAGCCTTATCTGTTCCTCTGTGGCCCCTAGGAGCAATTGTCTTTCTACTGGGGAGCTTTTAATGGAGACAAAGGGCAGCCCCCCGGCCTTATAAACTTCTTTGACCAATTGCTTAACTAGTTCAATCTCTAATCCCGGGTTTTCTATTAGAACCTTTTCCCCTGGCTTTACCTCACAGGAGTAATTGACCAGGTTTTTTGCTAGGGTTTCAATTCTTGGATCCAACATCAAAATTCCTCCCACTTCACCAACTAACGCTTTCTAAATGTATTCACCGTTATTTTATTTAATTCTTTTCTCCTTTTTGCCAACACCCTTAGGAATCGCTTCAAGAATTACCTGCTTACCCTCCCGGTAAACTTTAATTTGGTAATCCACAACACCTTCCCGGTAAAGCTGAATTTTTTGTTCCAACAGGGCCTTGTTGACCTGAGCATGAAGTTCCTGGGTAAGGAAGCTGTCCTCTTCCTTCTTGACCTGGTTTTTGGCAGCTCTAGCAGGCGAGCTTTTACTAAAAATGTCCTCCCCCGGATTGTTTTCAAAGGTGTTTTCTTCTTTCCAGCCCGCAAACATTTCTTCATCACTTAGGTTTTTTTTAATTTTATTTTTTGTCATGGGTTCACCTACTCACTTTAGTTATTGATTTAATTATAGAATGATCCGTTATCCAGAGCAAAGTAAAAAGCTTGGTTTTCACCAAGCTGCAGTGTGTCGAGAAACTACCTATATTCGGGTTTTAATAATCCCTCACGACTCCTCTCTCCGCAGTGGACAGCGCTAATCCCTTGCTTCGGGCGAAAATGGGCCGCCTTCGAGTAAACATCGTGTTTACCTCAGGCTTGCCCGGACGTCCATGTCCGGGCACCCATTTTCGCATCCTCAGCTTCGCGAAGCGCTGTTTCCACTGCTTCGAATGTCGCTGCTCAGGATTATTAAAACCCAGTTGTATCTTTTTCAACAGTCTGAAGCTTGGTTTTCACCAAGCTCCAGATTGTCGAGAAACTACCTAATATTCGGGTTTTAATAATCCCTCACACTCTCTGCCTACCGTGTCTCCATGTAGTGAGGACAGCACCTGCCATATTTGGTGCTGGAGCAGGTGTCGTGGTAGAAATCCTTGCATTTGTCCTTTACGCAAAAATCCCTCTTCTTGCATCTGTCCTTCTCATGTACCGGACAATTCTTAAATGTGAAGGTATCCTTTTTGATCTTGATTTTACAGGTTCTTTCCATAAAGTGGGGGCATCTTTTAATATAGTCAGCTTTGGAGCAGGCATTATCGTAAAAGAGTTTGTTCTTATGCCTCATATTTATCCGTCTGACTTCACATACATCCTCTTTTAAATAGGGACAGCAGCATGAGGCATGAAAGTACTTATTTGGTTTGATGGGTTTTACCCTATATTCATAATAGGAGCATCTATTGGAGTATTTAGAGGTGCAGCATACATCATTATAATACTTCTTATTGTCCTGGTAGATGTTCACATTCCTGATCTCGCAGTGATGTCCGACACAATAGGGACAGCTTTTAGATGGGCTTATAAAGGTGTATGTTTTGGCCGCATATACCTTTCTGGTAAGATGGGGACACGTTTCAGCATAATCTGAAGTGCTGCATATTTTTTGAATTAATGCCTCATCTTCAAAAGGAGTATTAGTCAATTCACAGGTATTACCTGTTAAGTATGGGCAAGCAGCCATATTCTTTCCTCCCCGCAAATTTCTTCTTCAACTCATTGTATTCTGCGGGGGGATTAATGGTAACCGAGCATGACAAAATACCATATTATAACTATTTTTTAGCCAGTACTCCAGAGAAAAGATGAAGGTAGCCGGCATAGCCTTCCTTTTCCAATTCTTCCTTGGGAATAAACCTTATTGCTGCCGAGTTGATACAATAGCGCAGTCCTGTGGGATTAGGTCCGTCATCAAAAACGTGCCCTAGGTGCGAGTCAGCCCCCTTGCTGCGAACCTCGGTGCGCAGCATATTATAGCTTAAATCTTCTTTTTCAATAATGTTGTCCTGATTTATGGGTTTGGTAAAACTAGGCCAGCCACAGCCTGAATCAAATTTATCATAGGAGGTAAAAAGGGGTTCCCCGGATACAATATCTACATAAATACCCTCTCTTTTATTATCCCAATATTCATTTTTAAAGGGCGGTTCAGTGGCGTTATTTTGTGTCACATCGTACTGCATCGGGGTAAGTCTACTGAGGGGGTCCTTTTTTTTAGCCTCATTACCCCAGTGTTGCTTTATAAAGCGCTCCCGCCCGGAACCCTGCCGGTAGCTTTGATAGTGCCGGGGGTTCTTTTGGTAATAGTCCTGGTGGTAATCCTCGGCGGGATAAAAGGTCCCTGCCGGTAGTATTTCTGTTACCACAGGTTTTTCAAACCGCCCGCTTTGGTTTAAGTCCCTTTTGCTTTTCTCTGCCTTAGCCCGCTGGTCTTCATTATGATAGAAGATGGCTGTTCGGTAGGATAAGCCCCGGTCAAAGAACTGTCCCCCCGGGTCAGTGGGATCTATTTGCCGCCAAAAGGTTTCAAGCAATTTATCATAGGCCAATAGGGAAGGGTCGAAAATTATCTGGACTGCCTCATAGTGTCCCGTAGTATCGGAGCACACCTCTTCATAGGTAGGATTTTCCTTGGTTCCCCCGGTATAGCCGGATAATACCTGAATTACACCGGGCAATTCCTGCAAAGGCTTAACCATACACCAAAAGCAGCCTCCGGCAAAGGTAGCCAGCTGCCGGTTTTTCTCCTTATTGTTAGCATTAGACATTATGCACACCTCCACCTAAATTCTAATGGTATTATGATGCCCAATCCTGTGATATATCCAGATTTTCATCCGTATAATGCAATCATTAATTAATAGCTAAGCCGTCGTAAATAACTCCGACGGCTTAGCAAGAATTATCTATAGGGTTTTTGACAGTCGCACCTTGATCTCTTCTAAAAATTGCCGGGTATTTACTACTTGTTTTTCCCCCTCTGCCAGGGTAGCTAAATCCTTAGTCATGATACCTTCTTCTATGGCAGTTAGGGTAGCCTTTTCTAATCTCTCCGCAAACTCCATAAGCTTTGGAAGCTGATCCAATTCCCCTCTTTTCCTCAGGGCGCCGGTCCAGGCAAACACCGTGGCCACTGGGTTTGTGGAGGTTTCCTGACCCTTCAGGTGCTGGTAGTAATGCCTGGTTACTGTTCCATGGGCGGCTTCATATTCATAAAAACCCTCTGGTGAAACTAACACCGAGGTCATCATTGCCAGACTGCCGAAGGCAGTGGCCACCATGTCGGACATAACATCACCATCGTAGTTCTTGCAAGCCCAAATCATACCTCCAGAACTGCGGATAATCCTGGCCACGGCATCATCAATCAGGGTATAGAAATACTCTATGCCGGCGGCTGCAAATTTTTCCTGATATTCTTGCTCAAATACCTCCTGGAATATATCTTTAAAGGTATGGTCATATTTTTTAGATATTGTATCCTTGGTGGCAAACCATAAATCCTGCTTTGAATCCAGGGCATAATTAAAACAAGCCCTGGCAAAGCTCTCGATGGATTTATCCAGGTTATGCATGCCTAACAGAACACCAGGCCCGGCAAATTGGTGAATCACTTCCTTATAGGTCTCCCCATCTTCTGCCGTGAAAATTAATTCAGCCTTACCCTTGGCTTTTATTCTCATTTCCACATCCCTATAGACATCACCGTAGGCGTGTCTGGCAATGGTGATGGGCTTGTCCCAGGTCTTGACGAAGGGTTTAATGTTCTTAACAATGATTGGCGAGCGAAAAACAGTTCCGTCAAGAATGGCCCGTATGGTACCGTTGGGGCTTTTCCACATTTGCTTCAAGTTATATTCCTCAACCCGCTGGGCGTTGGGTGTGATGGTGGCGCATTTTACTGCTACACCATACTTCTTTGTGGCCTCGGCAGCATCCACGGTAATCTGATCATTGGTTTCATCTCTTTTTTGCAGGCCCAGGTCATAGTATTCTGTTTTTAGTTCTATGTAAGGATTCAAAAGGATATCTTTAATCTGCTGCCAAATGATTCTGGTCATTTCGTCGCCATCCATCTCCACCAATGGCGTTTTCATCTGAATTTTTCCCGACATGGATAGTCCCCTTCCTAATGAATTACTTGTATTAGTACATTATAGAACAAAACCGGGACAAAGATACAATTCCAGGGCAAATATACAATACACACAAAGAAAACTTGACTTACGTCAAGCTTTTAGGTACAGGCAAAAGGGGTAATTGGCAGTTTCTAGCCCTTGGGGGATATGGTATCAGCTGTTCATAGGGAGGGGGGAGCAGCTCTGCATGTAAATTCTCTGTTATTGGTATATCAATCTTTACTTGTTCCCTATCATATTGCCTATCCAATATATCCACAACTATTTGGCCAATCTGCCGGCCTAAACGCAGTCCCTGAATGAGGTCCGAGGGAAAGTGAATTCCCCCATATAATCTAGAGATAGAATCCTCCTCGGCTAACTCAACTATGCGCTCTTTTTCCGGTGAAAAGAAATAGCTTAAAATGACCTCCACCGTTCCGGCCATTACGGAATGCCCCGACGGATAAGCGGGAAACCTTGGTGTGCAAATGGCTGTGGCTAAGGTTTGGTCCAGTTGATTGGGCCGGGGAATATCCCAAAGATATTTATAATACCAGGCTATTACAAAGGCATCGTTTAGTGCCCCTTGCACTGCCCCCAATACCCTGGCTGTTTTGACTGGGGATAAATTATAGGTGTCAATAAGCCTATCAATTATCGGCGTCCACTGCTTGGTGGGCGGACCATCGCCCCAGTAAAGGGCTATCTGCATCTGTTCCTTAGTCAGCCTCTTTAGTGTCTTTTTTACTACTGCCAGCTCTGCTTCAAAATCTATGTTGGAGGGATGCTTGATGGCAAAATCGACTATTTCACCATCTACGGTCAGGAAGCTGCCCTGGTCATCCCGCTCAAAAAAATATAAGGGCCATGACCCGGCAGTGGGATCTATTCCCCGGGGTACTCTAGCTTCTCCCGCGTAGGACAGTTGTGACCATTTTCTTGGTAGGTTCAATTTATTTGTTCCTGGGAATTTTGAAATGTAACATGGCTTGGATTCCAGATAATTTGTTATTACCTCACAGATATCTACTCTCATGCTCATCCCTCACAAAAATAATTTCCTGTCATATTTTATGCAATTTTACAATTATTGACACTGTTATATAAAAGAACTCACCAGGCTTTTACGCCTGGTGAGTGTGCAGTACCTCTTTTTTACTTTTTCGTCTGTTTCTCCAGTCATCAATGAGGGTGTAGACCACGGGGATTACAAACAGGGTGAATATGGTGGAGGTGATTAACCCCCCGATTATTACCCAGGCCATGCCGCTGCGGTTTTCAGCACCTTCGGTTATTGACAAGGCTGTGGGCATCATGCCTGCAACCATGGTTATGGTTGTCATGATGATTGGCTTCAAGCGCGTATTGCCTGCCTCAATTAAAGCCTCCCTAAGGTTTCTTCCCTTCTCCATTAAAGTATGGGTATAATCTATCAGCAGGGTACCGTTTTTAGCCACCAGGCCATCCAGCATTATGATCCCGATCAGGGTAAATATATTTAGATTATTATTGGTCAGGGCCAGGGCCGTCAGTGCCCCAACAATTCCCAAGGGTAATGAAAGCATTCGGATAAGGGGCGTGATAAAGGATTCGTAGAGCATTACAAGAACCATGTATACCAATACCACAGAAAGGACCAGGGCAGCCCCAAGCTCGGAGAAGCTTTCCCTCATACTCTGATCCTGCCCGGTATATTTGACGGAGTAGCCCATGGGCATATCCACCTTGGCCAAATCCCTTCTGATATCACCCATTACATCCCCCAGGGGACGGTCCTTTACTCCGGCTGTTACTGTAATTACCCTTTGCTTGCCTTCCCTGCGAATACTCTTTGGTCCGCTGCCATAGTCTATTGAGGCTACCTGCCCCAGGGCTATGGTGCTTCCATTGGTGGCCACCAGTAAATTTTCCAGATTATATATATCCATGGTATTGGAGCCGGCCAGCCGAACAACCATATCAACTTCTTTATCTCCATCCCGGAAGATACCCGCATTTTCCCCGTTGATGGCTGCCCTGGCTGTATCAGCCACATCCTTTACGGAAATTCCGTAATGGGCCGTTCTGTTATGATCAACATTTATCTGAACTTCCGGCTGCCCCAAGGCCCAATCGGTCCTGGCATCCGTAACACCGGCCACCCGGGAAATTGTATCCCTCACTTGCTCTGAGAGCTCATTGAGCTTCTCGGGGTCGTTGCCTGCTACTAAAATACGCACCGCAGAGCCACCGCCCCCACCCCGTGAGTCAGACTCGGAAACAAATACCCGACCGTCCTTGATGGTACTGCCCAGCTTACGGATATCACCGGCAATCTCCG
>NZ_JARPTC010000031.1:0-24775 GCF_030577015.1 Desulforamulus aquiferis
TGGACTTAGAACCCGCAAGTCAGGTCAATACCGCCATGTGGATCTCCACCTGGTAGTGGCAAGGCATTTGCCTGTGGGGGAGGCCCATAGTTTATGTGACAAGATTGAGGCAGAGATTGAGGGTAAATTACCCAGGGTGCATATGCTAATTCATTGCGAGCCCTGTGAGGCGGTGGAGGAGCCAGGGGAAGCTATCTGCCATGGTTCATCCTGCGGGATGAATGGTAAGGGGTGTCCGGAGGGAAGGTGTCCCATAAGTGACGGAAATAAGGAAAACAGACCGTGAGGCGGTCTGTTTTCAGACCGCTGAAAAAGATAAAACTGGGTTTTAATAATCCCGAGCAGCGACATTCGGAGCAGTGGAAACAGCGCTTCGCGAAGCTGAGGATGCGAAAATGGGTGAGCGGACATGGACGTCCGCGAAAGCCTGAGGTAAACACGATGTTTACTCGAAGGCGGCCCATTTTCGCCCGAAGCAAGCGATTAGCGCTGTCCACTGCGGAGATAGGAGTCGTGAGGGATTATTAAAACCCGAATATAGGGAGTTTCTCGACAATCTGAAAACAGACCGTGAGGCGGTCTGTTTTTTGCCATAAATATGGCGAGAATATAATGGTCTAAAGTTTGGAAAAGCCATCTGCCTAGCTTATGGGTCATTTCAGGTTACCTAACCTAGGCCTTTTGGGCTAGTTTTTTACTGGAGTAGATTTTGCTGTAGGTTCCTATATCCATTAGGGATAGAGGGGGGATTGTTCCGGCTACTCTGACCAGCTGGGGGGAGTTGAAGTCGATTTTTACCAGGAAAATTTCTGAGACATCCGGTGAAAATTCCTTTACAACCTCCAGGCCTTGGTCGGTTTCTTTTGTGTTGTTCGGGTTAGTGTCATGAATTACCAAAACCACGGGGCGAAAGCGGCGGTTTAGGCCGACGGAATTTCGAGCATCTATCATCGCATCCAAAAGGGTAGTTCTCAGAATTTGGCCGGTGAAAAAACCGACTTGAATTATTTGTTTTATGGTATCCAGGGGACCGCCAAAGTACAGCTTGCTCATAATAATACTCCTTTCCTGTTAACCATGTTTGCACCATCTGTAACAAGTTTGAAGTATTATTATGCAAGTTGTATGCCGTTCAAGGGGGGAGATATTTGTACCTTTTTGGTACAAATATCTCTTTTATCAGTTTTATAAACTGTTCAGCCATGAAACACCGTGCCAAAATGTAATGGAGCCGACTATCCTGTTTCGGTTTTTTTGAAAGCCTTAATATTTAGTAAGCCCTTTAGTTCTGAAATTAACATACCTAAAAGAATTAAAAGGCAGCCCAGCCACTGGCGGGCGGTGAGGATTTCTCCCGCTAGTAACCAACCGGCTCCGGCGGCAAATACAGGCTCCATGATAAAAATAATGGCTGTGTGGGTTGGCGTGGTATATCTTTGTACGGAATTTTGAATTAGAAAGGCCAAGGCCGTGGCAGGGATGGCCGTACTAAAAATGCCAATCCAGACAGGCCGGGTGAATTGCTCAGGCATAGTTTCCAGGGCGGCACCGCAGGCTAGGCTTATAATTGCCACCACACCAATTTGTAAAATAGCCAGTGCTGCCGGGTCATAGCTTGGTGCATATTTGCCAACCAAAATAATATGACCGGCAAAGGAGATAGCGCAAAAAAACACCAGGATATCCCCAAAATTTAAAGAAAGATTATCGCCCAGGGAAAGCAAGGCCAGGCCGAGGGTGGCGCTGATTACACCGGCAGCAACTGCCGGACCGGGAATTTTTCTGGACACAATGGCAGAAAAAAGGGGTACCAGGATAACAGCTAAGCCGGTGATAAAGCCGGCATTTGAAGCTGTGGTATATTTTAGACCTACAGTTTGAAAGGCATAACCGGCAAAAAGAAAGATGCCTATGATTATGCCGGCCTTAATGGCGCCAGGGCTGAGGTTTAGTAATCTTCTCCAATAGATCAACCCCAGGAAGAGAAAGGCAATGGCAAATCTTATACCTATGAAGTAATAGGGGCCAATGCCGGATAAGGCATCCTGAACCACAACAAAGGTTATGCCCCAAACGAAGGCTACGGCCAGCAGGGCCAAATCAGCCTTTATTTGCTTAAGCTTCGACATGTAAACTCCTACCTTTGGTCAATTCACTAATAAAATCTATTTTCTCACCCAACTAGAAACATGTCAATTTAAGTTGTCTAAAACTTTATAAATATCCAATTTTAAGGGATATGCATAAATATTCCGGAGCTCATTATGTTAGTTAAACTAATATGTGTTAAAATCCCCACAATATTATTAGGAGAGGGTTAAATTGCTGATCAAATTTCTAAATATTTGATGACTTTTAAGCAGGATTTTGGCAGGCAAGGGAGAACTAAAATTTATTAGGCTGTGTAATTAAATATACGCAGCAATAGTTTTGTTCAGATGTGTTTCAAAAGTAAAAGGAGGAGATTTTGTGAAAAAGGCCCTGAAACTTGGCTTGTTGGCAATGCTTGTTTTTGCCTTGGCCGTAGCATTGGTAGGTTGCGGTGGCAGTGAACCCGCAAAGGAGCCTGCTCAAGAACAAGCAGCTGATCCAGGTGCATCTAAGTTGATTGTTGGTTCTGATACCACCTTTGCTCCCTTTGAGTTTGCTGATGCAGCCACTGGCAAGTATATCGGTTTTGACGTTGATTTAATCGAAGCCCTTTGTGAGGAAGCAGGCTATGAGCTGGTTTTCCAGAGCATGTCCTTTGACGGTTTAATTCCTGCCCTGCAGACCAGCCAGATCGATGCGGCTATTTCCGCTATGACCATCACTGACAAGCGTAAAGAAGTAGTTAACTTTAGCGATACTTATTACAAGTCTGGCCTGATTGTTGCAGTACAAGCTAAAAATGAAGACATTAAAGGCTTCGACGAACTGAAAGGTAAGAAAATTGCCGTTCAGAGTGGAACCACCGGTGCCATGGAAGCTGAAAAGGTTCCCGAAGCAAAAATCACCTACTTCACCAATACTGACCAGGCTCTGTTAGAGTTGAAGAATGGTGCTGTGGATGCAGTTATCAATGACTATCCAGTTAGTGCATACTTCGTCCAGCAGGGTAACGAAGATGTTAAATTGGTAGGGGATATTTTATCCGCTGAAGAGTATGGTATTGCTGTTCCTAAGGACAAGCCTGAAGTACTGGAAAAACTGAATGGAGCCCTCAAAACCCTGAAGGAAAACGGCAAGTACGCTGAAATTTACAAGAAGTGGTTTGGTGAAGAACCTAAATAAGTGTCGACTGACCCAACAAAATGAGGTACAATAGGTATGCGTAACAGTGCATGTTACGCATATTTTGTGCCACAAACTTTTTGTTTTAACTAGTAAGAAACAATCTTCCGGGCAGGTGAGGGTATGGAAATATTTAAGATATTGCAGATATGGCAGGCTGCTATTCCTGTTTTGCTAGTTGGATTAAAGATTACTGTTCAATTAACTGTTATAGCAGTTTTGTTTGGTAGTATCATCGGACTCTTTGTAGCCTTGGCTAAATTAAGCAATTATAAACTGTTAAGGTATCCCGCAATCATTTATATTGAGTTTTTTAGGGGCTCGCCCCTTTTAGTACAATTATTCCTATTTTATTTTGGTTTACCCCAATTGTTGGGGCATCCGGTGGATCGATTTATGGCAGCAGCCTTTGTTTTGAGCTTGAACTGTGGTGCTTATATAGCTGAAATCTTCAGGGCCGGTATTCAGTCCATTGAACGGGGACAAATGGAGGCAGCCCGCTCCCTGGGGATGACCCATGCCCAGGCCATGAGACATGTTATTCTACCCCAGGCCTTTAAAAGGGTAATTCCACCCCTAGGTAATGAGTTTATCATTATGTTAAAGGATACCTCCTTGGTTTCGGTAATTGGACTTGCTGACATGGCTCGATCAGGTCAGCTAATCATTGCGAATACCTACCGGGCCCTTGAAATTTGGCTACTGGTGGCTATTATATATATTATTATGACAGTGATGATTTCCGAGTTCTTTGTTAACCGTATGGAAAGGAGGCTGAAGGCCGGTGATCGTAGCTAAGAATATACACAAGAGCTTTGACCAGCTTAAGGTCCTTCAGGGTATTGACCTCCAGGTTAAAGAACAAGAAGTGGTGGTTGTAATTGGCCCTTCCGGTTCCGGTAAAAGTACATTTCTCCGCTGCCTCAATCTACTGGAGGAACCATCGGACGGTGAAATTACTATTGATGGGATGAATGTAACGGCTAAAAATGCCGATATAAATAAAATTCGTCAGAACGTTGGTATGGTATTTCAGAGGTTCAATTTGTTTCCCCATAAAACAGCCATAGAAAATATAACCATGGCTCCCATGAAGGTCAGGAAACTTTCTGAACAGGAAGCCCAGAAGGTTGCCAGGGATTTACTGGCCAAGGTGGGTTTGCAGGATAAGGAAAATGCTTATCCGGATCAGCTTTCCGGTGGACAGCAGCAGAGGGTGGCCATTGCCAGGGCACTTGCCATGAAGCCAAAGGTGATGCTATTTGATGAGCCAACCTCCGCCTTAGATCCTGAGATGGTGGGGGAAGTACTTTCGGTAATGAAGGACTTAGCCCGGGATGGCATGACCATGGTGGTGGTAACACACGAAATGGGTTTTGCCCGGGAGGTTGGCGACCGTGTCCTGTTCATGGATGAAGGAAGAGTAATAGAAGAGGGCACCCCTGAGCAAATCTTTGGCAACCCGCAAAACGAGCGAACCAGAGCCTTCTTAAATAAAATTCTTTAATGATTATGAAACCCCGCCTATAGATGGCGGGGTTGTTTATTAATTACACAAAAATTATTAAAACCCGAAGGTAGTTTGCAACAGGCAAAAGCCTGCTAATTAAATAGCAGGCCTCATAAGTTGCAGGTAATCTTCACCCAGCTTGGTTAACGAACAAATCTTACTTTTCCCTTCAGAAGTTACATCAACCAGGCCTAGAGCGAATAGCTGCATGACCACATGGTCCAATACTGCCCTTTTTACTTTGGCGGTCAGGGATAATTCTTCCTTATTCATTTTCCCTTCATCAATAAGTGCCCTTAGCACTCTCTCTGCCTCAATGGGTAATCTGTTCCCCACTTCTTTGAAATATTGTGACATTGTGAGTTCTGTCATCAAATTCAACCCCTTTACTAAGAAGTTAGTTAATATTATCTAAACAAAGTATTGACAATTAAAGGATAGTTTATTCGTTAGTGTTAAAATTTTTATTTCAATGCCCTGGAAGTTCCTTTTTCTTTACCTGGCAGGGCTGCTGCTTTATAATTTATACTATAATTTACTGAAATTACCGGGGGACAAACATGGGAAGACAAAAAAGGTGGCGGGTAAAATCACCCAATGCCCTGTTGCAAAAGATAATGTCAGCAGAATTAGGAATTTCAAATATACTTGCTCAGCTACTAATTAACCGGGGAATATATACCGTTGAACAGGCAAGGGCTTTTTTAGGCGGGGAATTGGACAGGCTTTTTAGTCCCTGGCTGATGAAAGATATGGACAAAGCCGTGGAGCGAATATTGTTAGCCCGCCAAAATAACGAGGTAGTTCTTGTCTACGGTGACTATGATGTGGACGGTATTACTGGAACAACAATATTGCTATTGGCTTTACGAAAGCTTGGCTGCAACGCCACATGCTATATTCCACACAGACTAGAAGAAGGATACGGTCTTAATCAGGAGGCTTTAGGAAAGGCCTATGAACAGGGAGTATCCCTGGTGGTCACTGTAGACTGTGGCATTAGCGGGGTAGAAGAGGTTGCTGCTGCAAGCTTAATGGGCCTAGATATTGTGATAACGGATCACCATGAACCACCGGAAATATTGCCGGGGGCTGTGGCAGTACTAGATCCTAAAAGACATGATTGCCCTTATCCCTTCAAGGAACTGGCAGGGGTTGGAGTGGCCATGAAACTCATACAAGCCCTATTTCAACAGGCCGGATTGGGTCCCAGGGAGTGGGAAGCATACCTGGACTTAGTTTGCCTGGGAACCGTGGCTGACATTGTTCCCCTCCAGGGGGAAAACCGAATTATTGTAAAACATGGCTTATCGAAAATTAATACTACCTCGCGGCCTGGTTTGCAGGCACTAATTAAAATCAGCGGATTGAGAAAAGATAGTTTTGGTACCAGGGAATTGGGCTTTGGTTTGGCTCCCAGGTTAAATGCTGCGGGGAGGATGGGGGACGCAACCCTAGGGGTAGAACTTCTATTGGCCACTGAACCCCAAGCGGCAGAGGAAATGGCGGAGAGGCTAAATAAGGGAAACCAAGAGCGCCAGCAAGTGGAGGCCAAAGTGCTGGCGGAAGCCCTTGCCCTGTTAGAGAATAACCCCAACATGATCCAGGGCAAGGCCATTGTATTGGCTTCATCCAACTGGCATCCGGGGGTAATTGGCATTGTGGCCTCCAGACTGGTAGATCGCTTTTACCGCCCGGTTTTTATGATTAGCATCGAAGAGGGAAAGGGAAAGGGATCAGCCAGAAGTATACCAGGTTTTAACCTGTATCAGGCTATGATCAATTGTCAAGAACACCTGGAGCAATTTGGCGGCCATGCCATGGCCGCGGGTTTTAGCCTGGATGAAAATAAGATTGATCAATTTAGGCAGGCAATGGTTCTCTATGCTGAGGATAAATTAACTGAGGAGCACCTGATACCTAACCTGGATTTAGATGCAATGGTGGATTTAAGTGAACTATCCATGGATACGGTCATGGAGCTAGAGCAGCTTTCACCCTTTGGCCATTGCAACCCAGGGCCAGTTTTAGGGTGCTGCGATACCACCGTGCTGAATTGCCGTGAGGTTGGTAAAAACGGCGGACATCTAAAGATGAGGGTCAGCAGGGAACAGGTTGTCCTTGATGGTATCGGTTTTAATTTAGCCTCCTATAGTGAAATGCTGGCTGCCAGTGACACGGTGGATATGGCCTTCGTACCGTCCATAAACGTATGGAACGGGCGGACATCTGTTCAATTGGAAGTAAAAGAATTGAAGGAATCCGGTGGAACAACTTCGGTTATTAAGGAAACATATCCCGGACAGTTTGAAGATGCAGAGGCAGATTCATCCCTAAATAGCCTGTTTAAATTACCCAGGGAAAAGTTTTTTGACAGCCTTGCACCCGCGGGTATAATTGAACTATGCCGCAGAAGAGAAGACACGGGCTCATTAATTGAAAAGCCCCGTGGGACTATACATATAGAGGACTTTAGAAACTGCCCCGAGCGAATGGCTCAACTTTTAAAGCTGCTTAAGAACAATTGCTCCACCTTGATCGTGGCAGAGAGTACATCACAGGTATTGCAATTGGCACATTATATAAGCTCTAAGCTTGGAGAGGTATTAGACCGTCTAGCTGTGTTTCACCCTCAGATGGAAGAGTCCCATATTGACAGATTAATGGAGAGGCAGCAAGAAGGAAAGCTTGATATATTGATCTCCACTGGTTTTTTGCCAGAGGAATTGAAAAATTATAAATTTGAACAGACAGTATATTTTCACTTGCCCTATCTGGAAAGTGAATGCAAGCTAGTTGCTGCAACATCCAAAGTGATTTTACTGGCTGGGGAAAGCCAAATCCGAGAAGCCGCGGAACATATTAAAACCATTGCGCCCCAGAGGGAGGTTCTGGGTGAATTATATAAAACACTTAAGTACAGGTATGATAAACTTGGTCAAAATCAAGTCAGCCTTGAGGAAGTATGCCTGTTCCTTAGAACCTATTACTCTAAGGCTGCCAGCCACACAGTAGATATTTCCTTTTATGTATTCCGTGAAATGGGTTTAATAAATTATGTTAAGGCAGGAAATAACTATTCCTTTAAAATAAACCACAATGTCAGGTCTGATTTGCAAAATTCCCCGACATATAGGTGGGCCATACAGACTAGTGATAAGTGCCAAAAATTTCAACGAAGGCTATTAACAGCAAAGGTAGAGGAACTTAAAAATTTATTTAGCTAATGCCCACAAAGGAGGACAATTTAGAATGGATTTTGCCAGCAAAATCAGGTTGATCAAGGATTTCCCGCGACCAGGTATCAACTTCAGGGATATTACTACCTTGCTTCAAGACGGACCGGCATTTGGACAGGTTGTTAATGCACTGGCAGATCTGTGTCGGGAAATGAAGCCGGACATAATTGCCTGTCCCGAGGCCCGGGGCTTTGTACTTGGGGCACCCCTGGCCTATGTGCTGGGTAAAGGTTTGGTGCTCATGAGAAAGCCCGGCAAACTTCCTGGCAAAACCATTGCTTGTCAATATCAATTGGAATATGGCACCGACGCCTTGGAAGTTCATGAAGGGGCCATTAGGCCAGGTCAAAGGGTATTGCTGGTGGATGACATACTGGCAACAGGTGGTACCATGGCTGCCGCTGCTAAATTAATACAACAATGTGGCGGGCAAGTGGCGGGAATTGCCTTTCTCTTAGAACTGGAAGGATTAAAGGGAATTGAAAAACTTGGTAACCACCAGGTGGTTACTTTAATAAAATGTGAAGCATAGCATATTTTTTGATATAAAAGGGGAGGGGAGAGCATGTCTTCACTGTTTGAACTAGAACAAAAGGTACTACTTTATAATCCCTCAGCGGACATTGCTTTCCTTCGTAAGGCCTATAATTTTGCGGAGAATGCTCATAAGGGCCAGAAACGAATATCAGGGGAGGATTATATTGTCCATCCACTAGCCATTTCAATTATTTTGGCGGAATTGCAGTTAGACCTGCAGACGGTGGCGGCGGGACTCCTTCATGATGTGGTTGAGGATACGGGAATAACCCTGGCAGATATTGAAAGCTCCTTTGGGCCAGAGGTTGCCAATATGGTTGATGGAGTCACCAAATTGGGGAAGCTCCAGTTTCAAACTAAAGAGGAAAGGCAGGCTGAAAACCTACGTAAGATGTTTTTGGCCATGGCCAAGGATATAAGGGTAATCCTTATTAAATTAGCAGACCGCCTGCATAATCTGAGGACACTGCAATTTCAATCGGAAAGAAAACAAAAGGAAGTTGCCGAAGAAACCCTGGTATTTTTTGCTCCCTTAGCCCACCGGCTAGGTATCTATAAGATAAAGTGGGAGTTAGAGGATCTTTCCTTCAGGTACAGGGAGCCAGAACAATATCAGAGAATGAAGGTACAAATTGCTAAATCCAGGGGCAAGCGTGAAGAATATATCCAAGAGGTCATTAAGGAGTTGGCCGAAAAGCTCACCGTGGTAAATATTAAAGCAGAGATTCAGGGCCGGCCAAAGAATCTGTACTCAATCTATCAGAAAATGATAGAGCAGCAAAAGGAACTCAAGGACATCTTTGATGTTCAGGCTGTCAGGGTATTGGTTGGTTCCGTTAAGGACTGCTATGGAGCCTTGGGTATTGCTCACACCCTGTGGAAACCTATACCCGGTCGTTTTAAAGATTATATTGCCATGCCCAAATCCAATATGTATCAATCCCTGCATACCACAGTAATAGGTCCCCACGGGGAGCCGGTGGAGATCCAAATCAGGACCTGGGATATGCATAGAATTGCCGAATACGGTATTGCTGCCCACTGGCGCTATAAAGAGGGCTCCCAGGGGGAAAAGGATTTTGATAAAAAGCTGGCCTGGCTCCGGCAGATGTTGGATGTTCAGCATGATGCCCGGGATGCCAAGGAATTTATGGAGAATTTAAAGATAGACCTGTTCTCCCAATCGGTATTTGTTTTTACCCCGAAGGGGGATGTAATAGAGCTGCCTGCCGGTGCCACTCCCCTTGATTTTGCTTATCGCATCCATACGGATGTTGGTCATAGGACCGTGGGGGCTAAGATCAATGGGCGTATCGTGCCCCTGGATTATAAGCTGAAAAACGGCAACATTATAGAAATTATTACCTCTAAAGCCAGTAACGGCCCCAGCAGGGATTGGCTGAGCATTGTTAAAACCTCCCAGGCAAAGAACCGTATCCGACATTGGTTTAGGAAGGAAAGACGGGAAGAAAACATTGCCCGGGGGAGGGATGCCCTGGAGAGGGAGGCCAGAAAGCAGAACCTGGAGTTAGAGATAATCCGGGGCGAGAGGATTCAAGACTACGCCCGGAGGGTAACCCAATCCACAGTGGATGATTTGTATGCCGCCATTGGCGACGGGCAGTTAATTCCCAGCCAGGTGGTTACAAAGATCAGAGACGAATACCGTACGGAAAAAGAACGACGGCCCCTGGCCGAGGAAATGATGAAAAAGGCCGAGAGTAAGGCTGCTGAGTGGGGGAAACCCACCCAGGGTATTCGTGTAAAGGGCATTGATAATTTATTAATTCGCCTGGCCCACTGCTGTAATCCCGTTCCTGGTGACCCAATTGTGGGCTATATTACCAGGGGACGGGGTGTATCAATCCACCGGGACGATTGTGTTAACATAAAACCAATCCAGGGTGAAGAACCGGAACGGGTGGTGGAAGTGGCCTGGGATAAGGATTTCCAATCCCCCTTCCAGGTTAAGCTTGAGGTTACAGGTATGGATCGGGCGGGATTTTTAAATGAAGTACTTAATGTTTTATTGGATTTGAAGATAAATGCCAGTTGGGTCAATGCACGGTCCAGGAAGGATCAAATGGCCCTGATAGAGTTGGCCCTGCAGGTCAGAAATACCGAGCAATTAGAGTATCTTATCAATAAAATAAAGCGGGTTAAGGATGTTTACGGAGTTCGTAGAGTTTCTACCGGATAAAATCATGTCCTTCCCTGGGGGTTCAGAAAAATGAGGGCAGTAGTTCAAAGGGTTTTAAAGGGTTCGGTAACAATTGATAATGAAGTGGTAGGAAGGATTGACCGGGGTCTAGTGGTATTGCTGGGGGTGGGCAAGGGCGATACTGCTGACGATGCCCGTTATCTGGCGGATAAGATTGGTCAGCTAAGGGTTTTTGATGACCCTGAGGGTAAAATGAATCTTTCTGTTAAAGACATGGGGGGAAGTGTCCTGGCCATCTCCCAGTTTACCTTATATGGAGACTGCCGCAAGGGCAGGAGGCCGGGCTATTCCGATGCAGCCCTGCCTGGGGAAGCCAGGCAACTATATGAGTTGTTCGTGCAGAGATTAGTTTGTCAAGGTCTGCCCACAGCCACCGGTAGATTTCAGGAACATATGGTGGTAGAAATAATAAATGACGGACCGGTTACCCTAATGTTGGATAGCCGAAAAGTTTTTTAATTTAATAAATCTGCTTATAAAAAATGCAATGGAAGGAACGGTGCACGTTGATTATTGAAGAATTGCCAGTTGGCAACCTGGAGGCCAATTGTTATATAATCGGCTGTAGTGAGACCGGTGAGTCAGCGGTCATTGACCCGGGGGATGAGGTGGAGAGGATTTTAGAAAGGCTGTCCCAACAGGGACTTAAAAATACCGCCATTATTTTAACCCACGGCCATGCTGATCATATCGGGGCCGTGGGCCAGCTAAAAAAGGCTACCAACGCCCCGGTAATGATCCATAGTCAAGACGGGACAATGTTAACCAATCCAGCCCTAAATCTCTCCTCATGGCTTGGAGAGCAGCTAGCCTTTAAACCGGCCGACAGGTTATTGGAAGACGGAGACCAAATACAAATCGGCAACCTAATACTAGATGTAATCCATACCCCCGGACACACACCCGGCGGGATTTGCCTTAAATTAGGAGGCCAGGTGTTTACCGGCGACACCCTATTCGCCCAATCAATAGGACGTAGTGACTTTCCTGGGGGCAGTCAGGCAACCTTGATTTCCTCCATTAAGAAAAAACTAATGACTCTTCCCGATGAAACCGCCGTCTACCCAGGCCATGGCCCCAGCTCCACCATCGGCCAAGAAAAAAGGAGCAACCCATTTCTTTAGAAGGCGTGAGGAGCAAAGGGATCAAGGCGATTCTCCTGATTCTTTTTACACGAATTAATGGGTATATGTTAAGGGAGTGGTTAGATGTTAGGCAGACCCAAAACCAGTGCGGATGTGGAAATGATTATAGAACTATATGAAAAGGACAAAGCCACCCTAACGGCTATGCTGGTTAATATCAGAGAGATCATCCTGTCAAACCAGGGTGAAGATCAGGTTACGCTGGAAAAGATTAGAGCTTATCTCAAAGGACAAGGTATTCCAGTTTAGGAATATGTGCCTAATAGAAAGCACATTTCTAAACATAATAAACTATGTGACAAAATATCCTATACAGAAACTGAACCCTGACCTTTGGAGTCAGGGTTCTTCACTTATTTTAGTTGCTTTTTATTTTTGTTTTGTCTTTGAGATCGAGGCTGGCATTTCTTATTAGGGTATCTCCGGGGGTTAGGCCGCTAAGTATTTCAATTGATTGACCGTCGCTTAGTCCGGCTTCGACAAAGCGGTGGTGGACCTGGCCATCAGTTACCAAAAGTACTTGTCTTTGGCCGTCCGGGTTGGTTCGAACTGCTTCCAATGGGGCCAAAAGTATATTCTCCCGGGTGGCTGTTTCTATGGCTACCCGAACTTCATAACCAGGTTGTAAATTGGCGGAATCCTTTAGGCTGATTATTACCGGCACTCTTCGTTGGATGACACCCAGGGCAGATAACTTTTCCTCGGCCCGGGGGTAAATTTTTGTTACTTCCCCCTCCAGGGTCTTATCCCCCAGTACCGGGGCGGTAATTTGAACCCTTTGTCCCAGGGATACCTCTCCCAAATCATCACTTAAGAGATCCGCTTTAACCTCTAATTTCTCCGAGACAGCAACGGTTGCCAGTAATGTACCGGGGTTTATCACCTGCTCCTGCTTAGCGGGCAGATCTAAAATAATCCCGTCCACAGGACTCTTTAGAATGAGCTGCTCTTCCTTTAAACTTATCTGTTCCAGTGATTGCTGTAACCCGGCTTCCCGGGATACAGAACTTTGTAATTGGGATTGCTGTTCTTCTACACTGCGGAGGCCGGTCTCCATCTGTAGTCGGGCTTTCTCAAACTCCACTTCAGTCACAGCGCCAGATTCAAATAATGTTTCCACACGGACCAGATTTACCCTGGCGTCATTAAGCTCCAGCTCACTACGTTCCAGGGCTGACCGGGTAGCGGAAACCGCTGCGGAAGCCTGGGTAAGTTGGACTCGAAGTTCGCTGGCTTGCAAAGCTAGATCGAGATTTTCCAATGTCACAATGGGCTGTCCCTGTTTAACTATGTCACCTGCAGCCCTATGGACCAGTCTTACCCTGGCAACCTGGGTGGCATGCAGATCATAATTTGTGGCAGGCTGGACATAGCCTGTGTCCTCAACGGTGCGGGTGAGGTTTCCCTGCTGTAATGGAATTGTTTCTGCCTCAGTACCGCCAGTAAAAATTATTAGGGCAAGAACTAAGACTATTAAGGTTATTCCCGCTGCCAAGAAGATTTTTTTCTTTGATTTCATTTAAATATTCCCCCAATCAATCCCTGTTCTTCAATACTTCCACCAGTTCCAGCTTGGATACACCCCTGCTGGCCATCCTGTGGGCCACAAGGATAAAGAACAATCCACCAAGGGCGGATAACAGGTAGGTAGACGGGTAAATTACCACCGGAAAGGTAAATAGGTCTGTGCTTACAGCCTGGATATATCCTTTGGCCAACAATAAACCAAAGGGCAGTCCCAGGATAACCCCTAATAATGACTGCAGCAGGTTTTCTTTGAACAGCAGACCAGATACCTCCCGGTTGGTAAAACCAAGAACCCTAAGGGAAGCCAATTCCCTCTTGCGTTCAGAGAAACTAATTATAGATGAATTGTAGACAATGGCAAAGCCCAGGATTATCGCAAAGAAAACCATAATTGAGATGGAGTAGATCATAGCATCTAGATTTTTGTTAAAGCTGTCAAGTTCGCTCTGCCGACTAAGGATAGAAGAAAGACCTGTTATATCATTTAAGGCCTCTTCAATGCTGTCGGCATGATAAGGGTCGATTTTAAGCATTGCCCCGGTAGCCAGCTGCCTTTCGCCCATTATTCTGTTAGCCTGCTCCAATGAAATATAGGTGCTGTTGCCTACTAGCTGCTGGTTGATAGCCACTATTTTAACGGTGGCAAACCTGGAAGGACCAAGTCCTAATAGGGTTTCTATAGTAACCTGATCACCAACCCCAGCGTCAAGTCTGTTAGCTGTTTTTTGACTGATTAAAATACCTTCATCAGGAAGCCCCAGGGGTTTATTAGTTTCTCCGGGTAATTCCTTCAGGGTCAGATTTGTGGGTAAGCCCAGCAAAAGGTCATCCTCAGAATTGTCCCCCCGGTGTATTTTGACAGGTATTTCAAAGATGGGCTCGGTTTTTAGCACTCCTTCGAGACGGGAAATATTTAGCAGTTCACTCTCCTTGGCGGGACTGTTAAATCGGACCAAATAGTCATATTTCTGTTCTTGGAAGTAGGTGCGGTTGATCATATAATCAACAGAGTCTTTGATAAATAAGGCCACAACCAGCATACCTACGGCAAATATTACCCCAACCAGGGTTACTCCAAATCTTCCCTTGTTGCGGGAAACAGTTCTGATGCTCATCTTCCAAGCAGGGCTTAACATTTTCCACAACCATTGCCAATGTTCCAGAAGAATCTTGCCGGCCTTTTTAGGTGGCTCAGACCTCATGGCCTCTGCAGGATTAATGCCTATTACACCCCTGGATGATGTTATACCTGCAACACAGCCCACGGAGATACTTAATAGAAAACCGTTGAAAATGGCTTTTAAATTGACACCGCCAATGGTGGCGGGCAGGTTAAAATACTGGGCGTATAATTGTGAGAAGAGGGTCGCAAAGACTAAGCCCAAGAGTGTTCCCAGACAAGCACCCACCACCGCCACTGTCAAGGCATAGCCCGTGTAATGGGTCATTATCTGCCAACTGCTGTAGCCCATGGCCTTCATTATGCCGATCTGAAGACGTTGAGCCTTTACCATTCGGCCAATCATAACAAATTGTATGGCTGCAGCAATAATTAAAAAGATTGCTGGAAGAAAGATTGAGGAGGCTTTCAGACTGTCCAACTCACCCTGTAAAACAGCATGACTTAGCTGCTGCTTACGGGGATAATCAACTAAATTGCCATAGGGTTCTAAAATCTGTTTAACTTGATTAACAACCTTTTTCTCATCAAAGCCGGGAACAAACTTTATAACCACTTGATTTATTTGACCCGAATAACCCAAAATTTGCTGGGCTTGGCCCTGGGGCATCATGATTATGCCGAAGGAGCCGGGCTCAGCGGCAATGGAGGAGGTATCCTTCATAACATAGGTGAATTCCGGGCTGGAACCTGTTCCCACCACAGTTAGGGGGACCTGTTTACCCTCTGCCACAATAGTTACCGTGCCGTTAAAATCTAACTGACTGGCTGAGAAATAAAGGGGATCGACTAAAATTTCGATTGCCCCCCCGGGGGAGTATTTTTCAAAGAGTCTGCCGGCTTGTAGTTGGAATTGGTTAACCTCGTTATCTATAGGAAGTGAATAGGTGATTACCCGGGCGGATGCCCTTAGGTTTCCTTCCTTGATTACAGGCACATCCTTTTGAATTCGCCCGGTGGCTTGACTTACCCCTGGTACAGCCTCAATTTGCTTGATTATCTGCTGGGGAGCCCTAACCACCTGAAAATAATGCTCTGCAAAGTTATTTTCCCGATAAAAAACCTCCTGGGACTTGTTCAAATTATAATAGGAGGTTCCCATGGAAATATAAACTGATATACCTACAGTAACTACAGCCACCACCGCAAGAAACTGTCCCTTACCATTAAGGATAATGCGCCAGAGTTTTTTAAGTAGAACATTCATCACCATTCAATCCTTTCGGGGGACACAGGGGATTGGTTTTCAGTGATCTCAACAATGCTACCGCTGCCCATCTTGATAACTCTGCGGGCCATGGCGCCAATGGGAGTATTATGGGTAATGATTATAATGGTGCTGCCCCGCTCCCTATTAATCCTGGCTAACAGCTCTAAGATTAACTTACCCGTTCGGTAGTCTAAGGCTCCCGTTGGTTCGTCACACAGCAGCAACCTGGGGTTTTTTACCGCAGCCCTGGCAATTGCCACCCGTTGCTGTTCACCACCGCTCATTTGGGAAGGGAAGTGGTCCATCCGATCTTCTAAACCGACCTCCCTCATTACCTCCTCCACAGGCAAAGGATTTTCAACCAGATTGGCTGCCAGCTCCACATTTTCTCTGGCTGTCAAGTCTGGGATTAGGTTATAAAATTGAAAGACAAAACCTACATCCTTCCGTCTGTATTGGGTTAATCCAGAATCCCCTGCCTGACTCAAGTTGGAGCCGTTAAATGAAACTTGACCACTGGAGGCCAGATCCATACCTCCTAATATATTAAGAAGAGTACTTTTCCCTGAGCCGCTGGGACCCAAAATAACTAACAGTTCTCCTTCAGTGATTTTAAGAGAGGTTTCCTTTAATGCCTCAACCTTTACCTCACCCATGATATAGGTTTTGGTGACCCTATCCAGGCTCATTAAAACTTTTTCAGTCATGGCATACATCCTTTACAGATTTTAAGAATCCTTGTCAATATCGCCATTTGTCCAGCGTTCATAATATTCCTTGATGTCGGAGAAATACCAATCTAGAAACTCAAAATAATCATTCATGCCCTTTAGGTTATTGGTGGCTTCTTGATTATCAGGCGGTGTAAAGGTAAGACCGTAATCAATCAGCTTTTTCCACTCCCGCATAGTATGTATTTTCTCCGAAAGGAGATTAACCCAGGTCTGCATATTTGCCCGGTAGTAGGTTTTACGCTCTCCCGGAATACTAACCTTTTCAAAAAGACGAACGAGAAGGCCCTGGCGGATTGTCAAAGAAGCGGTGGCTTTACTAAAAAGTAGATCCTCGGCAATTTCGTCCAGGGTTTTAGGCTTATCTGCAATAAGCAGGTAACCCCAAATCCGACCGAGGGTTTTTGTACCCCCGGCCTTTTCCAACAAAAGGCCAAATTCTTCAATAAATTTATGTTGCTCGGCGTTAATCGACCTCACCTCCTTGACATGATTATATAATCTAATTTATTTAATTACAATTAAACAATACAATATAATTAATTCTAAATAAATAAAACAACCTACCCATAAGGTAGGTTTCAATAACACAATTCTTAAGCTTTTCTCTTAATGAAGTAGCCATGGGGATCGATTTCTTCCCGGATCAATCTGATTTCCTCCTGGGTAGGAGGTTCAAACTCCCGTACATTGGGATCAACCAGCAGTTCGAAACCAGTATTTTCTTGAACACTGGATACGGTTTCACCGGGCAAGGTAGCCAGGAGCTTCATGCGCCTGGTTTCCTCATCAAAGCCCAGAACGGCCCTGGTGGTTATGACTCGGTAAGGCCCCTGACCAACCAGACCTGCCCTTTGGCGGGCACCTGAGCTGCCATCCAAATAGCCCGGACTGGTAAGGTAATTAAGCTTTTCCGTAAACCGCCTTTTCTCATGTACCATGATAATTATGGTTCGCTCACAGGATGAGGCCATGTCACTGGCCCCACCGCTGCCTGGAAGGCGCAGGGCAGGTTTTTGGTAGCCCTCGGGGAAGGCGCCAATCATGGTAGAATTAAGGTTGCCGTACATATCTATCTCGGCACCACCGATAAAACCATAGTCACAATAGCCACGCTGGGCAAGTTCAAAGGCGCTATTTAAGCCTTGCAGGTACATTGCTTTACTGGTTGTGCGGGAGCAGCCCACGGAAAGGGGCAGTCCCCTGGTTAGCAATGACCCCACTGCACCTGCCTCAAATACAGGAATAATACCGGGAGCATGGGTTAGCTGGGCCAAGGTAATGGCCACCATGGGCAGGCCTGTGCCGGCAAAAACCACTTTATTATTCTCTAATGTCCGGGCACCTGCTACCACAATCATCTCTTGGGGGGTGAACTGAACTGCAAATTCATTAGACAATTTTTTCAACCTCCGCTCTAACAAGGGAAACAAAATTATTTTCCGTTTAGTAAGGAGAAGTCCCTCTTCTCGATCTGCCTGATATATCTTAGCTGACTGTAAGGAACCTGGCCGATAAATCCATCGGTGTCATGGGGCTCTAAAATATAACGGCTATAATAATCTACCAGGGCCTTTCTTTCTCCCTTGCGGAAGGATTCCTCGGCACAGCGGAACTCTCGAATATGCACTTCATCAAAATAATAATGTCCATGGCAGTGGCCAGGGTAAGCACCAAAGGGAAGCTCCACAACTGCGTCAACGGCGAAGAAGGGTATATTAATGAGATTTGGTTCCCTGGTCATTTCATCATGTTCCACTAGACGCTCACAGGTAACAATGGTGTGAGCTGAGGCCAGGGCAATCTCAGGACAGGTAAATAGAGGACCTTCAATACGACAATTACCGTAAATATCAGCCTCCTGGACGTGAATCAAGGCCACATTGGGATGACAGGCCGGAACCACTGCCACCGGGCTGCCTGTAAAGGGGCAGTCAATTATTTTGCTCCGGTTGGCCCGGAGAACATCGCTACCCATGGGACTTCGGCAGGGAATAAAGGGCAGTCCCATGGCCCCGGCTTTAAATCTGGCCGACATATTAAAGTTACTCCAATCTTCCAATTCCACCTTGCCATTCTCCGATAGATAGCGCAGCATAGAGGATATGCCGAATAACTCAATGCCCCAGTAAGCAAATTCAAATCTTTTTATGGAAAAACGGTTTTCGTCCAGGGCCATTGCACCAGCCAGATACTCTGCAGACAGTCCCGCTGAGTGAAAGGCCAGGGTCAGATTCTTTCTGCCTTGCCGAATAATTTCATGGACAGCGGCCACAGGCTGCCTGCTGTTGACAAAACCGGCCAATCCAAGGGTATGGCCGTCCTGCACAAAGGCGTTTATTGCTTCAGATAAGCCCATGCGCTTATCCTTTTTTGATTTGTCCTTGTTGACCAGAAAACTTCTGGCCTCTTCGGGTGACAATCCAGACCAGAGCATCAATTTCCTCCCAATATTTAAATTTTAAGGTAGATTATAGCACAAATCAGCAGTTTGTCGTGAATAAATTGAAAATATTATTTAAACCATATTAAATCAAGCCAAGGGCTATTTCCCTTGGCTTGATTTAATAATAGATGCTAGCTGATCAGATGTATTCCATATATTTTTAACTTAGATGACCTTGTTTACACTAATTAAAAGCCTTTTCCAAAAATTAATTATCTGCTAATGGTTTGCAGCTTTTCACAGGATAAATCTCTACCATTAAGCCTGACCCAAATATTCATGTCCTCATAGCTGCCACCAATATGGCAATTATTTACCAGAGTACCCCTGAAGGTATAGCCTAGACGGTGAAGTACCAGATTCATACCATAAGAGGTTGACCTGGCAAGGCTATAGATGCAGGTGATTTTTTTGGACAGGCATCTTTTTTCCAGTTCTTTTAACAGCAGTGTATTTAAACCAAGTCCCCTAAAATCGGGATGGGTTGCACAATTTGTTAGTTCAGCTCTCTTGTAATCCCAATCAATCTCTGCTGCTGCCGCAGCGGCTAAGCGATTACCATTATAAACAACCAAGAACAGGTCGCCCTTGGACATGGAACGAGCTAAATAAAGGGGATCGTATACTGGGGTTGGATAACTTTTAAATACGTTACTAAACAAATCAGCCAGGGCCGGGGTATCCCGTTTTACTGCCCGGCGCATTGTTAAATGCCCCGGCAATTTATAATTATAGGTTTGTGGATAGTCTAAAATTTCTTTTAAATTTTTCTGATCCCTGGCTTTAGTCAGGGATTTTTCCCTTTCGGCATCCAGGAAGGTCGAAAGAAAATGCCCGCTGGAACCGCCAAAATATCCATCTATAGTACCCTCTAAACAAAAGGTGTCCTGAGGAAATCTAGGTAAATCCCTTGTTTTAACGGGTAAGATTATTTTTTGCAGGTTATATTCACTGGCCAGGGCAATTAAAAAATCTTCCAGGGCTGAGGGGTTTGAGGTTTTATAGCGGTTTACCCAAATCCTCTTATTTTGCTCGTCTAACTGCACCTGAACAGAATAATCCTTCTCATCCCTAATAATTATAGGCATTACTAATTGGATCCTTCCGAGATCATTTTGCCATTATCTTTGGGTAGGGTACCATTTTGCATCAGCCCTGCAACTCCTAGATTATCACTTTCATATTGTTCGTCATCAAAGCCTGGTTCTGTGTAAAGATAAACATTTCCTTCAAAATTACGTACAACGGTTTTACCTTTACCCTGGGATAGAAGATAATTGGGCCCAACAGGAATTTTGCCCCCACCGCCGGGTGCATCAATAACAAAGGTAGGAACTGCCAGACCGCTGGTATGGCCCCTTAGGCTTTCGATGATTTCTATACCTGCACTTACTGGAGTGCGGAAATGACCTATTCCTTCGGAAAGATCACATTGATACAGATAATAGGGTCTTACACGGATGGATAAAAGCCTTTGAACAAGTTTTTTCATGATATCGGGCCGATCATTAACTCCCTTTAGCAATACCGACTGGTTATTAATAGGGATACCAGCCTTGGCTAACCTAGCGCAGGCAGCAGCTGCCTCTTTGGTAATTTCACGGGGATGATTAAAATGAGTATTAATCCACACGGGATGATGCTTTTCCAGCATTTCACAAAGTTCTGGAGTGATTCTCTGGGGTAGAACCACAGGAGTACGTGTACCAATGCGAATTATTTCTATATGGGGTATGGAACGAAGCTTACGCAAAATATAATCCAATTGCTCATCCGCCAGGGTTAAGGGATCTCCACCGGAGATAACCACATCCCTGACCACAGGGTTGCTTCTGATATATGATATGGCACGATCTAGCTGAGATTTGGGGAGGGATCTGTCGTTTTGCCCGGCCAGCCGACGTCTGGTACAGTGACGGCAGTACATTGAACAACAATCTGTTACCAACAGCAGCACTCTGTCTGGATAACGGTGTGTTAATCCCGGGACAGGTGAATCCACCTCCTCATGCAAGGGATCCCGCATATCACCCCTGGAGCAAACCAACTCTTTGGCATTGGGAACGGCCTGCCGTCTAATGGGGCATTGGCGATCACTTTGATGCATTAATGCAGCATAGTAGGGTGTTATGGCCAGCCTAAACTTTTTTAGACATGCATTAATACCTTCTTTTTCTCGACTACTTAAGTCGATAAATTGAGAGAGTTGTTCCACCGAAGTAATACGATTACTGATTTGCCAACGCCAATCATTCCACTGCTCTTTACTTATGCTGTGCCCATGGTTGTCAAGAAAACTAGTAATGTTCAATCTAAAAGCCCTCCTTTATCATAAGTTTTTATTACAAAACCTTTCCAAGAAAATCCATGGTCCTGCTTTGGATAGGATTTTCAAAAATTAGCTCCGGTGCTCCTTCTTCCACAATACGCCCTTCATCCATGTAAATTACCCTGTCAGCCACTTCCCGGGCAAAACCCATTTCGTGGGTAACCACCACCATGGTCATGCCATCCCGGGCCAAATCCTTCATTACCAGCAATACTTCATTAACTAGTTCAGGATCTAGGGCGGAGGTGGGTTCATCGAATAACATAATATCAGGATTCATAGCTAATGCCCTGGCGATGGCGACACGCTGTTTTTGGCCACCTGACAATTGGGAAGGATAGTAATCAGCCTTGTCTGATAAGCCCACCTTTTCCAGTAAATTTAGAGCTGTTTCGGTAGCCTCATTTGGAGGGGTTTTCTTTACATAAATCGGTGCCTCGATAATGTTTTCCAATACTGTTCTGTGGGGAAAAAGGTTAAAGTGCTGAAACACCATGCCTACCTTTTGTCTGATTTCATTTATATCGCAAAACTTGGGATCAATATCCTGCCCCATTAGCTTGATACTGCCGCTATCTTTAAACTCTAAAAAGTTAATACACCTTAAGAGGGTGCTCTTACCGGAGCCACTGGCCCCAATAAGGACAACAACCTCCCGGTCATTAACATTAAGATCAATATCATGTAACACATGAAGTGAGCCAAAGGATTTGTTTAAACCTTGTATTTCTATCATTTTCCACTTCCCCCGTTCTCATCAACCTTCAATCTTAATTCCAATTTATCAACCAGATAGCTAAAGATAATTACCAATACCAGGTAATAGAGCCCGGCAACGAAGAATGTCTCAAAGGGCTGGAAGTTCTCTGCCTGGGTGGTAAGGGCGATACCATATATCTCAGCCACTCCCAGGTAGGCAACAAGGGAGGAGTCCTTTAGTCCGATTATGAATTGGTTGCCTAGGGCGGGGATGGCCCTTTTAAAGGCTTGAGGTAGGATTACTCGTCTCATGGCTAGAGGATAACTCATGCCTAAGGAGCGGGCAGCTTCCATTTGTCCTTGGTTGATTGACTGAATTGCTCCTCTAAAAATTTCAGCGATATAGGCGCCGGCATGAATGGCTAGGGCCAAGGCACCTGCCCAAAAGCGGGGAAGAACAATTAATTCCTGGATACCAAAGTATAGAAACATTAGTTGAACAATCAGGGGAGTGCCTCGAACAACAGTTATATATAGTTGGGCGATACCATATAACAGGCGGTTGCCGGAAATCTTAAAGAAAGCAATAATTAGACCTATTACCATGGCCAGCAGCAGGGACACAGAGGTTAATTTTAGGGTGACAATTGTTGCTTCTCCAAAGGCTGTATAGTTTTTAAGAAAAATATTGTAGATATCTGGCATATTTATCACCTCAGACGAAGTTTGGGTGCATTATGCAAATGCACCCAAACCCAGTGCTTTATTCACCCAAAATATTGCGATCAAACCATTTTTGGCTGATGCTCTCGTAGGTACCATCCATAATCATATCTTCAAGGGCAGCATTTATTTGCTCTAGCAGTTGGCTATTGCCCTTTTGGACTGGTATCGCCATTTCATCCACCCAAAGGGGAGAACCTACATCAACGATTTTTAAACCGTTTTTCATGGCCACTAAACCAACCATTTGATCCGTAATAACTGCGTCAACTCTACCCGTCGGTAAATCCTGTAAAGCAATTACGTCACTATCATAACCAATAACTTTATCATTTTCGGTATACTTTAAGGCCACATCCCTAAAGGTACTGGATTTAACCACACCGATAACTTTCCCCGTTAGATCCTCTGGATCTTTAATTGTATCGTTATCTGGGCTAACAAAAATCTGGGCTCCCGAACGATAATAGGGACGTGAAAAATCAACCTGCTCGCTGCGTTCCTCAGTATAGGCCATGCTGCCGATGATAGCATCGTACTTGCCGGCCTTAAGACCTTGAATTATTGTCTCCCAGGGATTGGTGACCGGATCGGCCTCCATGCCCATGCGTTTAGCTATTTCCTCACCAATTTCTACATCAAAGCCTGTTAGCACACCGCCATCTTTATAATTAAAGGGTTTATATAATCCACTCATGGCATAGCTGAACTTACCCTTAGGCTCCTGGGCCGGATCATCATTATCTTCAGGAGCTTGATTTGAACCACAACCAGTTAGTGCAGCTGCAAGAAAGATAAAGGAAAAAAACAACACAAATAATTTATTTCGCACGAAAGATTCCTCCTAATTTTTTTTGATGTTATAAACTTTACTATCACCTTCTTTTAGGTCGTTATGTAACCACAAGCCTTTTCTAACAACCCAAGAAATTATTAATAAGTTGCCTCTTGCGACAACTTATTATATCAGCAAAAGTTGTCTTGCAACAAATCCCAAATGCTAAGAAATACTGCCATATATCAGATATAAGCCTAATTGAATAAAGGTAATTGCAGATAACTTACATTTATTATTAATAACTGGGAAAAAGCTGGGATAGCAGGGGAATTGACTATAAAATGAAAAGCTTAGCCCTCAAATTGAGGCTAAGCTTAATATGGTTTATAAAGCATTTTTACGAGTCACTAGAAGTGGTTAGTCTTTGATTTTTGGTAGTGTTTTGGCATAGTTCAGGAAGTCCTCCAGCCGACCCTCGAAGTCGGCGTCATAGGAGGACTTTCCATGATCAATTAGATTATTGGTAACCAGGTAGGTTTTAATACCTAGCTTTTTAGCTACCAAGTCTTCCAGGGTGTCATTGCCCACCATTAAAGTCTCAGCTGGTTTTGCTCCAATCCTTTCCAGGATCTCTTTATAGTAGTTGGGATTTGGTTTGCAGTAATGGCAATGCTCATAGGTTGTCACCATTTCCCAGGGAATATTGTCTATGCCCGCCCAGCGCATCCGATGGGAGGTGGCCACATCTGGGAAAATGGGGTTAGTTGCTAGAACCAGGCGGTATCCTTTTTCTGCAAGCTCCTGGCAGATCTCTTTGGCCAGGGGGGTAGGGGAGGTGCAGCAAATCAACTCAGCAAATTCCTGGTTATAAAAATTCTCAAATAAGGGCAGTACCCTTTCGGCCGGTTGTTTCAGCCTAACAAAGAAATCCTCCATAAAAACATCCTGGTTTGTTTTATCAGGGCGGTTATCCCTAACCATTACCTCCGTTGAAGCTAAAACTTTCCTTTGGATTACACTGGGATCGTCTATGTCCGTAAAGTGGCAGGTTAATTTAGCAAAATAGTTAGTCAAGAAGACTTTTATATCCATTGGCAGCAGTGTGCCGTCCAGGTCAAATAAAATTGTCTTAAACATTACTGTCTCCGCCTTTTATTATTAATGTATGGGTTTAGGGCCATTATTTTTGCTATGGCTGCCACAACCGCAGCTATGATTGTTTTTTTT
>NZ_JARPTC010000032.1:0-23486 GCF_030577015.1 Desulforamulus aquiferis
TGAGTTAGTTCTTATATTTATACATATCAAACAAACCTAAGATTTATATTCCAACAACTCGGCCCTTTTATAGGCTTGTCAGTACAAAGTAATCTTAGGCCATAAAGAAAGACACCCCTACCAAGGTGTCTAAAATGCTAGCTTCCCGTTGCTCCAGGACTCTTTTCTATTTGTGACTTAACCCTCTTGATTATCTGGTTGTAGCTTATGGTACGGTCCCTGCCCAATTCCTTGGCCCTGGCCACAGCCTTTTCCGCCCCTAGGAAAATCTTATCCGGGTCGTTGGAGTCATAGGGAAAGGTGGCCACACCGATAGATACCGTTACCATCACCTGGCTTTTGGATTCTTCCGGCACCAGCCTGCGATCCCTAACCTCTATTCTTATTTCTTCCGCGAGACTCACCGCATCCGAATGATCCGCACCAGGGGCAAGCACCGCCAGCTCTCCCCCGCCATATCGGCCTAAAAGGTCCGAGGGTCGGGTATATTCCCTCAGTACCGAGCCCACCATCTCGATTAAGCCGTCCCCTGCCCCATGACCATAACGGGAGTTAAAATCCCGCAGGCGATCTATATCCACCAGCAAAAGGGATATAGGGGTACCGGAGGAGTTTGCCTTAATAAACTCCTTCACCACCTGGCGGTAAAACTGCCTGTGATTTAAAAAACCAGTTAAAACATCTATAGCCATAAGGGTTTTAACCCTAAACTCCAACATATCATTAGCCAGCACAATACCTGCTTGTCCCCCTATGATGCTGAGCATCTGCATATGTTTATCCTCAAAGGCATAGGGATACATCTGCCCCAGCACCAGCACCCCTACCGCCTCCCCCTGAGACATCAGGGGTATAACCATAAGGGAGCGGAAAGGCTTAAAGGGCCCAGCCTCATCGGCTAAGGCTGCATCATCCCTGATATTGCCGATAACCAGTGGTTCCTTTGTCTCAATTACCCTACCCACCAGACCCTCCCCGGGCGACAGCACCAGATTGCTCATATCCTCCTTGAAGGCTCCCCGGACCGCACCAGGCAGAAAGATCTGCCTCTCCTGGGACCAAAATAAAATAACTCCCGTGTGAAAATCCACAATACGCCGGGCCTCCTGCAGTATTTGGTCAAAAAAGGTTTCCGGCTGGTAACTATTCCTTAGACGCTTGGCCACTTGAAAGAGGGCCGTTAACTCCCGGTTGGAAAGCTCCAGATGTACATATTTCCTTATTACCAATTGGGCCGCCAATACCGGAAGAAACAGCAGCACCGCCCAGCCCGCACCCATATTTTGATACAGCACGGCCATCAGAGCCCCAAAGGGTGCGGTAAAAAGATAAGTATAGCCATCCCATTGCAGGGCATCCCAGCCAAACAAACTGGGGTGATCCCTCCTGCCAGGCAGCAGATATATATACACCAGGAAATGATTAACGGCAAAATATACAAAGGTAAAAACAAAAATCCCAAGAATTTGTGCACTGACCAATTCAAAGGCCAGGGCCGCCACAGCCGTTGCCAAAACGTGCTGGCTGCTGTTAAACAGTGTGCTTCTCAAGGGATTGCCCCGGTTCGCAATTCCTAGGCCAATGAGTGTAACAACACCGGTAACCCAGGCGGTGGCTACCCCGCCGAAAAGCAGTTGGGTAGCCAGGACCACCACATAGCCCCCGGAGAGATAGCCCTGGGGAAAGGGTACCGCCAGCCATTCGGCCAGAATCCCAAGGACTACCAAAGTCACCAGTATCCCGGCACTGTCAAAATTCAAACTGGGGAATATCTTATAAAGCCAGGCAAAGCCAAGCAAAATGATTGTCCAGGTATATAAAAGGCTAAGGCCTCCCTGTCTAGCCATAGCTGTCACCCCCTCCGTCATGCAATATTCGACAATGCTGGTAAATTACCTCCAGCCCTGGCAAAAAAATACACGGAAAACCTTCTCTGCCTGCAGTCCCGTGGGAATCCTTCTCAGGTCCACCAGCCATACCAGGCTGTTATGACAGTGCAGCAAGCCGCTAATCATCCCCTGGTCCACAGTCCGGGACTCTTCCTTGGGATGGGACTCCAGGGCAACCAGTCGAAAGGGTATCCTTTGCTGCAAGCCCTCCAGGATTTTTGCAGTATCATCCTCCGAGCCGTCATCCACCACCACCAGCTCCAATTGGACCCACTGGTGCTTTCGCCAGGCAGCCAATCTACGGATAATATATTCCACGTCCTGGGCCCGGTCCTTAAGCACTATCAGCATGCTGACCGGTGGTCCCGGCTGTACCCTAAAGGCACTTATCACATCCTGCGCCAGCCGGTAAACCCCGTAGCAAGCCAGAATAACCACCAGCAAAACTTCCAGAGTCTGATACATAAAAAACACCCCCGTGCTGTAGAGTATGTTTATTACTCCACCGGGGGTGTGTAGTGTCAATGTGGTAAATAAAGGCTATAGAGCTAGGTTTACAAACCTGCCTCTGCCCTAAGTAAACCTGCCTTATCGGTACGCTCCCAGGGTAAATCCAGATCCAGACGGCCAAAGTGGCCATAGGCAGCAGTTTGCCTATAAATTGGCCGACGTAAATCCAAGCTCTTAATGATACCCGCAGGACGCAGGTCAAAATGGCGGTTAATAAGCTGAATAATCAAGTCATCACTAACCTTGCCTGTGCCAAAGGTCTGCACCCGTACAGAAACCGGGTGAGCCACACCGATGGCGTAGGCCACCTGTACCTCGCAGCGGTCCGCAAGTCCGGCAGCCACCACATTCTTAGCCACATAGCGGGCAGCATAGGTGGCTGAGCGGTCCACCTTTGTGGGATCCTTACCGGAGAAGGCACCACCGCCGTGACGGGCACGACCGCCATAGGTGTCGACAATGATTTTACGTCCAGTTAGTCCAGCATCCCCATGGGGGCCGCCAATTACAAAGCGTCCCGTTGGGTTGATGAAAAAGCGAGTATTGCTGTCAATCAATTCAGCGGGTAGCACCTGATGTGCTACTACTTCAATCATATCCTTGCGAATGGTGGCTAAATCCACCTCAGGGTGGTGCTGGGTAGAAATAACTATGGTGTCAATCCGGGATGGCCTATCACCATCGTATTCTACAGTAACCTGGGTCTTACCGTCGGGGCGCAGATACTCTACCATTCCATTCTTGCGAACCTCGGATAGACGGCGGGCCAGCTTATGGGCCAAGGCAATGGGCAAGGGCATTAATTCAGGTGTTTCATTGGTGGCGAAGCCAAACATCATCCCTTGATCCCCTGCGCCAATGGCCTCAATTTCTTCCTCACTCATTTCACCGCTCTTTGCCTCAAGGGCCTTGTCCACACCCATGGCAATGTCCGGGGACTGCTCATCAATGGCGGTAAGGACCGCACAGGTATCTCCATCAAAGCCATACTTTGCCCTGGTATAGCCAATGTTTAAAATAGTCTCCCTGGCAACCTTGGGAATATCAACATAGCACTGGCAGGAAATTTCTCCCCCAACTAATACCAGTCCTGTGGTTACAAAGGTTTCGCATGCTACCCTGGCATTGGGATCCTTAGCTAAAATAGCATCAAGGACAGCATCAGAAATCTGGTCAGCCACCTTATCGGGATGACCCTCGGTAACAGATTCAGAAGTAAATAATTTTCTGCTCAAATGGATTCCCTCCCTGTATTTAACTTTCCCTGTCATTTTAAAATTAAACACCAAACTGCAACACAGCCAAAAAACAAACCCCTCCATATGGGAGAGGTTATTTAATCAGCCATAATAACCTCATCTGTCAGGAAATAGCTTCCCGCAGGAATTGGCACCTTACGTGAGGTTGCCGGGTTTCATCGGGCCAGTCCCTCCACCTCTCTTGATGAGCGATTCAGTTAGAAATTTACCAGATTTATTTTAGCAAAGCAGTTACTTTATGTCAAACAAAGTTTTAATCTTGGTAATACCGGCGATCCATGGGCTGTAGATCTACCAAAATGGCATCCAAACCAAATTTGCTGACCAGTTCCCAGGGAATCACCATATCTTTACCCGAGCGCATCAGCCCGAAATATTTGCTGGGGGCCTGCAATACCAGAGCAATGACCTTGCCGGTTTCCATGTCGATATGTAGGTCCTTTATCGGTCCTAGCTTAGCCCCATCGGACAAGTTGACAACATCCTTGGTTTCCAGTTGTGTTGCCTTAATCATGGCTGTCACCTCCTTATCCCATGCTATGCGGCATAGAATAATTTGGTGCGGCTTTAACTAGCCCCGGGATGGACCCAGGCGTTTTAAAAGCTTATTGGCATAGGTAGAAACCAGTACAGTCTCCTCCATTTTCAAAGTAAAGACTGCCACTAAGAAAATTGCAACACCGGCAGCAATCCCAGCCCCAACCTGCAGGGCCAGACCCAGGGTGCCTAGACCCGCCAATAAGCCGGAGGCATAATAGCTGACACCCCAGGCCCCAGCGGCCATAGCTGCAGAAGCAGCCGCCACTTGCCCAAAGAATTTAAAAATACCGGCATCCCACATGCCAGGAATTCTTTTATTTAGATACCAGGAAAGCATAACAGTATTTAATAAGGATGCTAGAGAATTGGCCAAAGCCAGGCCACCGTGCTTCAGGGGCCCGATAAATAGAAGGCTCAAAATAACATTTACTACAACGGTGACTCCCATGAGCTTTACGGGTGTCTTGGTATCCTGGAGGGCATAAAAGCCCCTGGTCAAAATAATATTGGCAGCCTGCCCCACCAGGCCAATGGAATAAAACAACAAAGCAATGGCAGTCATCTCGGTGGCCCGGGCATCAAATTGGCCCCTTTCAAAGAGCAGCTTAATGATGGGATAGGCCAACACCAGAAGTCCCACACCGGCTGGCAATGCAAAAAGGGTCACCACCCGAAAGGCCCCCCGTACCGTTTTGGCCAGTTCCTCATACTTGCTCTCGGCAGCCATCTTAGTAATGGAAGGGTAGAAAGCGGTACCCACCGCCAGGACAAAAAAACCTATGGGCATTAAAATAAGTCTATTGGCAAAATTCAAGGCTGAAATGCTGCCCTCGGCCAGACCCGAGGCCAAAATCCGGTCAATGATTAAGTAAATCTGGTTGAGGGAAGTGCCTATGGCCACCGGCCCCACCAGGTACATAACCTTGCGTACCCCTGGGTGGCGCCAATCGGTGGAAAATTTGAACCTAAAGCCCTGCTGCCTGAGCTTAGGAACCTGGATCAGGGCTGCCAGCACAAAGCCCCCCACCGTGCCTACCGCCAGTCCCTCAACTCCATACCAGCCTCCCAGGGTCAGGGCAGAAATGATAATGACAAGGTTAGTAACACTGGTACTTAAGGCTGGAATGGCAAAGACCTGATTAGCATTAAGGAGCCCCTGAAAAACCGTAGCCAACCCATAAAAAATAAGTATGGGCAGCATAATCACAGTCAAGCGAATGGCCAGGGTGGCGGTATCTGCCGGAAGTCCCGGGGCTGTAAGCTTGACCAGAAGCGGGGCAGCAAAAAAGCCCACCACAGTCAGCACGGAAAAAACCACAATGACCATGGTAATAACCGTATTAAACAGCCGCCAGGCCTCATCCTTTTGACCCTTAGCCACATACTCACTAAAAACCGGCACCACAACAACAGCCAGGGCACCGATAACTATAGCAAAAACCGCATTTGGGATATTAAAGGCCACCACATAGGCATCGGTGACGGCAGTGGCACCAAACATATAGGCAATGGCCAACTCACGAACAAAACCTAAAATTCGTGACAGCAGGTTAATTACTGCCACCACCAGGGCCGCCCTGGCAATCATTTTTCCGGTAGACAAAAGAGGAACCTCCAGTCTTACTGTACATTAATACAAGTTTTTGACAATAAAAGTAGTATATTCTACTCCCCCGGCAAATATCCTTCACCAACCGCCAGCATTATACTAAAAAGAGCCGGGAAAAGAAACACTAATGGGCCCTGCTATTCTGCAGAACCCATTAAAATCATCTATCTTACCAACAAATAAACTATCGTTTTCCACTGTTTGCTATACTGCTAATCAGTCTAACCATAACGGTGGCCGCCTCGGCCCGGGTGGTCTGCTCCTTGGGAGCAAATATACCTTCCTCCCGGCCATTCATTATGCCCTCACCAGCGATAATGGCAACCGAGTCCTTGGCCCAATCGGAAATATCATCCCTATCGTTAAATTTTCCAAGGGTGTAACCGGTATCCCTAAAGGTTTTATCAGCCATCAGAGTAAGTGCCCTAACTAACATGGTAGCCATTTGTTCCCTGGTGATAGGTTCATCAGGCCTAAAGGTCCCATCGCTATAGCCGGCAGCCAGACCCATCTTCACTGCTGCCCCAACATCTCCAGCACACCAATAGTCAGCTGGCAAATCAGTAAACTTAGCTGCAGCAGTATCCTCAGAAAAACCTAAGGTTCTGACCAACATCACTGTAAACTGTCCCCTGGTAACCATATCATTGGGGGCAAAGGTTTGTGATGTCATTCCCCTCACAACATGTCGGGCCGCCATAATTTCAATATCCGACCTGGCCCAATGATTATTTATGTCCGAGAAGGTCCGGCTAGCCTCCAGTACCGCAAATTTACCCAAACGGTCAACGGTAATAGTTGATTTGCCCGTATCAGGATTATAATCGTTGCTTATAAACTCCCACATTTGAGTTAGTTCGCTAAGACGGTAAACCCCCATTTTCTGAGTGTTTAGCCCGGCAGTGGAACCAATGGGTGAAGTAATGGTTACCTTAATAGGATTATTTGTATTACTAACTGGCAGTTGGGTACCGTCAGGCCACACAATTGTCGGTCGCACATCCACCAGTCTCCCCACTGGACGCAGGTACATTAAGGAATCACTTGAGGGAAGGGATTTTTCTCCTCCAGCTTGCCAGGAAACCCTCATCTGAAGCTGCGCCCCCTGCAAATTTGCACCGAAGCGGCTAAACTCACCGGCCGGTATCTCAATTATCAAGCCCGGCAGCCTTAACTCCAGCGGTCGACCGTTACTGTATATCTCAGTAGCCATAGCTGCTTTAAAGGCCAAGGTAACAGACTTTTCTAGCTCTTCGTCCTCCGGGGCTGAAAGTACAACCTTCCCTGAACTTCTAGAATCTGCAATGGCCTTTTTTACTTCTTCATCCGATATTGGCAAAGAATAGTAAGGAGAATTGTCCGGTAGATTTTTTACATCTACCCGCCAAACCCTGGCAGACACAGGGTTAACCGTGAGCTTTACTTCAGACTCGATAGGCAGCTCAGCCCAATTCAACTTATTTTCGCCAACAAAAATTTTGACCTGATCAGCCATTGTCCAACGGGTACCATCAAAGATAGTTAACTGCCTGGCACCCTCCTTGGACATTATTTTACTGGTCATGGTTATATAAATGGCCTCAATATGGGTTACCTCCCCATCTGGTCCAAAGGATAGGTAGGCCTCTGCCCCTGGTGGAATATCCTTTAAGGCTGCAGAGATAAGCTCCTCCTCACCGGAAATAACCCGAAAATTAACCTCTTCATCAAGCTTAAAGGCTTTGCCGTCGGAAAATTTTATCTCTTCACTGTTAATTTCCGCAACAGTTCCCGAATAGGTCATATCGCCAAAAACAATTGAAAAGGGCTGAGGTCCGTGAACAATATCATGTCCGGCCACTTCAATGGTGTAGGTCTGGCCTGGTTCAGGATTATACACAATTACCTCTTCAACATTATTCAGCCGATCACCCTCAATGTAGCCATTACCCCAATAAATGCCTTTACTATCAGGACCGATAACCTTTAAGTCTAGATCATTAACCAGGTCCTTGCCTACCCCCGGTGTCTTGGGATAATCTGAATAGGCCATGACTACCCGGAAGGGTTGCCCGTTACTGGTATAAGTATAGGTAACTGTTTCCCCTGTTTGCAGGCCAGGGTTGTCCTGATAAAACAGGTTGCCATTTTCCAAAGCAACCAGGGTATTCTCCACATTCACTCGACCAAAACCCTGGTCACTGGCAGAAACACCGGGCAGCTTTTGGGTGCCAAATATGAGAGCTGCCTTAAGCAGTGATGCATTGGGTGTTACCCCCTTGGCCTGAAAATACTGCCTCAGCAGTGCCAGGGAGCCGGCAGTCAGGGCGGTGGACATACTGGTTCCACTCATATAGCCATAGTTTTGATTATACAAACCGATATAACTATCCGAGGCTAGGTTAGGCTTTGTCTTCCTGGTAGACAAAATCCAAGTACCCGGAGCCAGCACCTCGGGCTTAATACGTCCATCAAGGGTCCCCCTGCTGCTAAAACCCGCCACCTGGTCCGGATTATCTGAGCTGGTATCGACACCCCTGGTTCCTTCAGTGGAACCAACGGTAATGGCATTTTTAGCTGCTCCCGGCGAACTTACAAAGGGCTTAGAGGTCTTATAGCCATTACCTGCCGACTTGAGCACCACCATATCCTGATGATCCCAAACAAACTTATCTAAACTATGGGTATCCCAATCATAGACTCCGTCACTGAAGCTGGCTCCCCAACTATTTACGTGTATCCTGGGCTGACCGGGAGTATTGTATGCGTCTGCCAGCAGTTCATAAACCGATGGAATACGCAGGGTTTTTTCTTTATCATTATAGGTAGCCTGGAAATATAGACCGGCCTCCGGGGCTATTCCCTTGACAACCCCCTCGGATTTTGAGCCTGTGCCAACGATACTTCCCGCCACATGTGTCCCGTGCCCATTAGGGTCGGCCCAACCATCCCCGCTAAAATCCTTCACTCCCACCAGCCGGTCCTTTATATCCGGATGTAATAATTCAAGACTCCCTCCGTCAAGGCCCGAATCAGCAACAGCAATTATCTGTCCCTTTCCAGTCAACCCGGTAATGGAAGAGCCCAGTTGATAGGACCAGAGTCCGGGAACACCCATAATGCCGGCGGCCAGGTTATTCTCGGTACGGTAATTTGACTCCTCCCCGTACAATAGGGAAGTGGGCCAGGGCAGCAAAAGAAAAACGTTAATGAGAATTAACGCTTTTAATGCAGTTTTATATTTATAAATCCTACTGTACAAAGATACTCACCCCAAAAAAGCCCAATATGCCCAAAGTTATTCAAAGAAAAAATATGCTGTCTAAGAATTTCGACAGCATAACACTCAATTCCTTTAAATAAATACAAACTTAAATAGTTATTGATAAGAAAATTATGGTTTCATTATAAAATCTTAATTCAAATTCAAAAGCTGCTTTATTTCTTCTTGAAGCTGCTTTTTTTGCTCCGGGCTATTGGCCTCAACATAAATTCTAAATAGAGGTTCTGTACCGGAGGCTCTAATTAACACCCAGGCGCCGTCTGCAAGGACCAGCTTGATGCCGTCCAGGGTGATCTTTTCAACTACCTGCTGCCCAGCCAACTTTCCAGGTGCAAAGGTCTTTAGCTGCTCTAGGATGGCAGTTTTCAACTCAGGCGTTGTATGTATATCCAGCCTTTCACTATACAGCTGCCCGAACTGGGTATAAATATCCTGTAAAATTGCCGTTAAGCCTTTACCATGGTGGGCAACCATTTCTGCTGCAAGGAGTCCCGCCAGAATACCATCTTTTTCAGGTATATGTCCCTTGATGGATAGTCCGCCACTTTCCTCCCCACCTATGATGCAGCCCTTTTCCAGCAGGTTTTGACCAATATATTTGAAGCCCACAGGAGATTCAAAGACCCTTTGCCCATATTTACCGGCCATTCTGTCTAATAGGTGAGTAGTTGCCACCGTCCTGGCCACAGGGCCCCGCCAGTTCTTTACGGTAAGCAGATGATAGTAGAGCAGGGGTAAAAACTGGTTGGGAGTAATGTACTCCCCGTTGCTATCTATAATGCCAAACCTATCTGCATCACCGTCCAGGGCCAAGCCCAGGTGAGCCCCTCCCACTTTAACCCTGTTTTTTAATTCAGTCAGGGATTTCCCGGTTGGTTCCGGCAAGGTTCCACCAAAGAGCGGATCCCTGATATTATTGAAAACCTCCGTCTCAACACCGGCATTCCCAAGGATGTGCTCCAGGTAACCGATACCCGCACCATACATGGGATCAATGACTATTTTTAGTCCTGCCCGCCGGATAGCCTCCAAATCAACAATTTCAGAAACCTGTCCGACATAGTCCTCAAAGGGTGAAAACTCACTGCAGTCACAGATCTGTGAAGATTTTTCCTCAATTAAATGTCCGTAACGTCCTTCGGCGGGTTCTAGCTTATAGAAGTCACAGGGTTCCCCGGCCTGCAAACGTCGGATATTCTCTTCTATTTCCTTTGTGATATGAGGTAAGGCCGGTCCGGCGTACTCAGGAATAAATTTAAAACCGTTATATGGAGGGGGATTGTGACTGGCCGTCAGCATAATTGCACCCGCAGCCTTCCTGAGGGTAATGGCATAGGCGGTCACAGGGGTGGGGCTTGCTCCACAGCACAAATAAACAGGAATCTCCTGCTTAATTAATTCTTCTGCCACTGCCTGTGCAAACTCCTCTGCCAAAAAACGGTTATCCCGACCCAAAACCAAGCCCCTCTGACCTATCCCCTGGCTGTTTACATAGGCCGCCACCGCCCTGGTTACCAGCCTTACATTATCAAAGGTAAAATCATCGGCAATTATTCCCCGCCACCCGTCGGTGCCAAAGGCTATCTTATGGCTCAAAAAATCTACCTCCCGATATCCAGTATGATCCAAGGTTTATTTTATGGTCTATTCTTTTTTATTATGCATAAAATTCCAAATGCTGGCAAGGTTTATAACCTCATTTTTATGTCAATACTATAATTAGTTAGTAATCAATACCAAAGGAGTACTTAAAATGGCTAAAATTGATATAAAACATATTAGCGAACGTCAAAAAATGCTTGAAAGCTATCTCAAGCTTGGCAAGGATAGTAAATCAAAGGGCTCTTCAGGAGCAAAAAAATGAGTCGGACTCCCGACTCATTTCTGCTTTTATAATTTATCGGAAACCAGCTCTTTTAGATATTGCTTAAAGTCGTCGGCTAAGTCGGGTCTGTCGAGGGCGAACTCCACGGTAGCCTTAAGGTAGCCTAGCTTATCTCCCACATCGTAGCGTTTTCCTTCAAAGATGCAGCCGTAAATTGCCTCGGCACGGACCAGCATCCTTAGGGCATCGGTTAATTGGATTTCCCCGCCGGCTCCTGGGCGGGTTGTGGCCAATATGTTGAAAATTCTCGGGCTTAAGATGTACCTGCCCATGACTGCTAAGTTAGACGGGGCTTTATCTATGTCTGGCTTTTCCACCAAATCATAAATCCTGCTAAGCCCGGGGCGTTCGGTGGTGGCCTCCACAATGCCATAGCGATTTACATGCTCAATGGGAACCTCTTGCACACCAAGGATGGAATACCTTACTTCCTCATACAGATTGATCATTTGCTTAAGGCAAGGTACCTTGCTGCGGATTACATCATCGCCCAAAAGGACCGCAAAGGGCTCCTCCCCTATGAATTTCCGGGCGCAATAAACGGCATGACCAAGGCCCAGGGGCTCCTTCTGACGTATGTAGTGAATATCCACCATTTCACTGATATCCCTCACCATACCCAGCAGCTCATGCTTCTCTTTGTTGTCCAGCATCACTTCTAGCTCTAAGGATTTATCAAAATGATCCTCAATGGCCCGTTTATTGCGGCCGGTGACAATCAGAATGTCTTCAATTCCCGAAGCCACAGCCTCTTCAATTATGTACTGAATGGTTGGGGTATCGACAATGGGGAGCATTTCCTTGGGCTGAGCCTTGGTGGCGGGTAAAAACCTAACTCCCAGACCTGCCGCCGGAATAATGGCCTTGCGAACTCTCATTTTTCCCATCCTTTCCTCATAATGGTAGACTTTCTTAATAAAAAGCGGCCCTACATTTTGGAGGACCGCTGCTGAAACCCTTGTGTTGAACCAATGACCCCAATTTTATTAGCTAAGACAATTATTGTGACAGTTAAGATAAATAGCAGCATTACCGCCTGGCTGGTGGTCAAGACCGTGAGTAAAAAGGCACTAATTCCCAGAACTAGGCTCACACCATAAATGGCCAGCACTGTCTGCTTATGGCTTAAGCCTAGGGCCATTAGCCGGTGGTGGAGGTGTTCTTTATCGGGCTGAAATATGGGGCGGTGACTCTGATAACGACGTAGGATGGCAAAGAAAACATCCATCAAGGGAATCCCCAAAATAACGATGGGGACGATAATGGATATGGCCGTGGCCGTTTTGGCAACACCCATAATGGCCATGGTTCCCAGGGTAAAGCCCAAAAACATGGAGCCGGTATCTCCTAAAAATATTTTAGCAGGGTAGAAATTGTACTTAAGGAAGCCCAGGATAGCAAAGGCAAGAATTAATGCCAAGGCTGCCACTTCCATGCCATCTCCGCCTATATGAGTTGCTTGGCGCCAGGTAACGGCAGCTATGGTCAGGGCGGCTATTAAGGATGTGCCCCCCGCCAGACCATCCAGCCCGTCAATTAAGTTAACGGCATTGGTTACGGAAATAATCCAAAAGATAGTTACAGGAACACCCAGATAACCTAGCTGCAGTAGCTCCCCGCTAATAGGGTTGGTTATAAACTCAACCTGCACGCCAAAGGGAATAACCGCTGCCGCCGCAGCAATTTGCCCCACCAGCTTTACCTTGGCCGATAAACCCCTGGTATCATCTAAAATGCCGAGGGATACTATAAGTAACCCGCCAATCAGCAGACCGATTAACTTTCTATCTAACTCTTGAGTTAACAAAACTGCCGCTACAAATGCCAAAAAAACGGCCAGTCCACCCATGCGCGGCATGATACCCTTATGAACCTTCCGGTGATCCGGCAGATCCATGGCACCAATTTTAATGGCGGCCTTGCGTACCCAGGGAGTAATCAACAGAGACACAGCCAGGGCCACAAATAAGGCAGGAATTATGTTGTTCAATTTATATCCCTCCGATAATATACCGGTTGCAAGTCATAATCTAATTAATTCTACCCTAAGAGCTTCAAAAAAGTATAGTAACAATTTTAGCTATCTTAACTAACTAGTGCTAATATTTGTGTTTGTTCTCACATAAGGGTGCCCTAACGAAAAAATATAGAGAAATTCGCCCTTATTCGTCCTCTTTCTTGGCAATAGCAAACATCAGCTCAGCTTCGGTGGCCAGTTCCTCACCAACATAGGCCCGTGCTTTACTTTTCCCGATAGTTCCCCTAAGCTTAATTACCTCAACTTCAATGCGCAGGGTATCCCCGGGAATCACCTGCCGGCGGAAGCGGGCATTATCAATTCCGGCAAAAAGTGCAATACGACCGGCATAGGCAGGCATACTAAGGATAGCCACGGCACCCACCTGGGCCATGGCCTCAATAATTAAAACACCCGGCATTACGGGATAACCAGGGAAGTGACCTTGAAAAAAGGGCTCATTTACACTTACATTCTTAATCCCCACTACCCTTTTTCCTTCTTCCAGTTCTAAAATTCGATCAACTAACAGGATTGGATAGCGGTGTGGTAGAATTTGTTGAATAGCATTGATATCTAGCATAGCAACCCCCAAGATTTTCTAATAATACGAAGTATTTCGGCTTTATTATATTGTTTCCCTGCTAAAAAAACAAATATTTGGCAGTTAATATTATATATTCTTTTTTTAGGCAAGCTATTTATATTTTAGAGAGGTGACCCTATGATTAGACTAGTAATCTTATTGCTCTTTACCCTGTTCCTTACCGGCTGCACACTCCCCGGCGGCACTCCTGTTTTGAAGGAGGATATAGTAATACTGGGAGGTGGCTTTGACGGCAGCGCAGCTGCCCGCAGTGCTGCAGCTGCCGCTCCAAAAAATAAGATATTGCTTGTTGTAAACGACCCGCTACCCGAATTGGGTGGATTGGGCACAGTGGGAGCACAGAATTTTACCGATATTCGCTTCTGGCAGGGCAAGGTGGTTACCCAGGGCTCCTTTGGTCGCTGGCTATCTCAGGCAGGCCAATTTTATGACCCTGACCGCATGTCCCAGATAATTAAAGATGATCTGGGACAGTTTCCCAATATAAAGATAATCTATGGTTACGACCTGGAAAGTCTTACATCTGAGAATAATACAATCAAAGAAATAAATATAAGGAACATTCAACGAAACCAGGAGGGTCATATTGCCTGGGGCGAACAAAAGCAGAGGATCAAGGGAAAAATATTTATTGACGCCTCCATGGACGGACGTCTTACAAGAATGTCCGGCAACTCGGTGACAGTTGGTAGGGCTGACTGGCCAGACGAATACCTCCCCAAGGAAGAGCAAAATAGCCCGCTGGCCAGGCAGCAGGCAGCTACCTTGATGTTTAAGGTGACCGGAGTCAAGACTCCTTCGAAGAACACACACTTTGAAGGCTGGGAATTCGTCCGGGACAACAAAGGTAGCTGGGGAATCGCCGGGGGTACGGATATATTTACCTCAGACCGGGAGGTCATTGATTTCAACAATGAATTTGGCCCCCAGGGCTTTGCCCTGAAGCCCTTAAATGCGGCTGCCACAGGCAAGGACAGCGACACCTGGTGGATCAACTGCCTGCTGGTCTTTAATGTGGACGGGAGAGCCCACCAGCGGGACAAGGGCACCGATATATACCCGGCAGATATGCTGCCCTACTACACAAATACAGATCAGGCCTGGGTTAGGGCCAGGGAGTTCCTTGACAAGCCGGAGTTTATCAATGTCTTTAGGCGGTTCCAGGTTCAAGACCCTTCCACTGGTCAATGGTATGGCTTTGGCGAAGCTGAGCTGGTGCGTGATAACAATGGACATCCAGTGGTGGGACAAATGATGTACATTAGGGAATCTGTGCACAGTCCCCTAGAAAGCAATCAAGACAAGCTGCAAGAGAATAAAGACTTTGCCATTACCACCAGAGAAGCCCAGCTGGCGGGGCCAGCTCCCAATATCGGCGCTGACCTTGAAAACTTTCCTACCCGAATAGGCCTGGGCTACTATATGATGGATATAAATGCTTTCACAGACAAGGATCTGGCTGCCCCGGGACCCTATGATTGGCCGGTGACAGATAACCTGAGACCTGATTGGATATTGGCAGGAGGTCAGCCGAAAAACCCTGTTTACATGCCCTTGGAAACCCTGCTGCCCACAAACACGGAGAATCTGCTGGTTCCAGGCTATGCCTCCGGTATATCCTCCTTTGCCTGGGCGGAACTAAGGGTACTGCCCAACCTGGCAGTGTTAGGTGATGCTGCCGGAGTAGCCGCTGTCAGGGCTTTGAATGCGAAAACTAATCCCCGGGATTTTTCACAGGAGGACATTGCTTGGATACAGGTGAAGCTTAAACAATTCGGTGCAAGACTGGATAAATAAAGTATGCCGGGGGGTCATGACCTCCCGGCATCTTTGTTATTACTTAGCTTGTTCAAGACCCCACTCTAATTTGGTCTTATAGTCATTGTAGGTTTCAACCATTTGACTTTCGTGCAAGCCTTTAATTTGGTCATCATCCAACGCTTTAAGATTTCCCGTTTCCATATCCCTGATTCCCCTTGTAACCATATAAATATAGTTATTTACTGTAGTTCTGAGTTTTTCCCCATAGGCCAATCCGTCCTGATAGATATCTTGATTCTTCACGTCAGCGGGAAAGGTGTTTACTTCCATGTGTAAATCGAATTCCTTGACAATTGTCCTGACTACATCCATATTGCTGGATAGTTTATTAAGGTATTCTTCCTTACTAATATTACCTTGATCCCATCCAGAATAGGCACTGTCTATTTCCTCTTTAACTACCTCCAGGCGACCTAACCATTCTGTTTCTTTCTTAACCAGGTTTTCAATTGGGTCCCCCTCCATATAGGCAGCTTCTTCGGGACTCAATACCTTTACCTCAAGCTTTCTTTCTTGGCTGCAGCCGGCTACTACTACACTAAAGGCGATTAGCAGAATGAGTATTAACAAATGTTTTTTCTTCAAAATAAGTATTCCCTCCTTAAAGTATAGCAAATATATTTCGCCAAAAACCCCTTCGTTCCTTCAAATATATACAATTCATTATGAGGTAACTATTGTTAACACTTCCAGCTATCTTGCTTATTCCGCTTCAGGTTGGCTAATCTCTTTAGGCCAAACAACCTTCATGCTGTCGCCAACAACCTCGGCCACCCTGCTGCGGCCTGTGACCATGGTAGCCGATATTTGCACGTTGCCGTTTTCTAAGGGTTGGGCAAACCATAAATCCGTCACCGGGGCAGCTTTATAAATTCCCTCCCAGGTTCTGGCTTCCAACACCTGTCCACCGGAAGACACATAAAATAACATGTCCTGCTTCTTATCTGTGACCAGGGTTGTACCATCAGCCAATCTAAGGGCATCGATGGGTCTAACCAGGGAAGGAGGATTTTCTTGATCCTTGGAACCGGCAGTACTGCTTCCAGGGGAGCCAAACTGCCAGACAACCTTTTTAGCTGGAGTCACCTCGATGACTTGTCCACGGCTATAGCCCCTGTCTACAATTAAAGTATTGCCGTTGGCCAGTCGATAGGCCCGCAGGGGACGTTCCAGGTTGCCAGGAGTACCTGACTTACCGGGCTTCCCAGTCCCATATTGCCAAACTGTTTGTTTCTGAGGATTTACTTCCCTTATCTCAAAGGGGAGCACTATTAATGTATTGCCGTTGCTTAGCCTCTCGGCATACCTGGGTGCCTGATTTATGGAAGGCAGCACATACTCCCAGGCCTTTTCTCCCTCCGGAGTCAATTCCACCACCCTAGGTACATAGGGTGCCCCGGGAGCCCCTGAATCTGCCACCAGGGTATTTCCATTATCCAATCTCCTGGCACTGTTGGCCTGGATGCCCCGGAAGTACCAAACCTCCCTACCGGACCTGTCCACTTCGATAATGCCCGGGTCCCAGGAACCCACCCGGCTCTGCAGGATATTACCATTAGATAAAAACTGAACATACTGGGGATAGTTCCAATTAATATCGGCAATATAATCCCTGGCAAGTACCGGGGGTTGTTCTACTTCCACAGGCTCAGTCTGGGTCAAATCGTCAGCCAAAGCCGGCATTACAGCAAAACTAAGACAAAGTAATACCGCCATAGCAACCCTAAGCTTATTTAACATCTCCGGTCCCTCCCCTGCTGTCAATATAAATGGTGGGTCCACCTGAGGTAACATAATTTACATCTGCCCCCAGGGCTTCTCCTACAAAGCGCAGTGGAACCAGGGTGCGGCTGTCTAAAACCTTGGCAGGCACGTCAAGGGTTACTTTGTTGCCATTCACAACAGCGGCAGAGCTGCCCACGGTCAGCTCAATAATCTGCTCTCCCCGGGTGGCAGTGACCTTCTTGGCCTCTGCATCCCAAGCAATTTCTGCACCTAACTGCTCAAATATCTTGCGCATAGGCACCAGGGTGCGACCATTTTCAACCTGGGGCGGTACATCAAAGTAAGCTCGCTGCTGATCTATGTACACAGGCATTTGCTGAATAATTACCAAGCCGTTGCCCAGGGCCCGTTCCCTTTTATCCGAGGGGGTATTTACTATTTGCCCCTTGACCCACATTTCACTGGAGCCACCTCCGTCCAGAGCCACAGCCTGAACAGAACCCAATTCAATCATTAGATAAGCTAGTTCTTCTAGGGTAAGGCCTGCACTGCTGTCAATCCTACCATCCACCACCACTAAAAGAATCTTTTGGTTCGCGGTGATCCCTATGGCTGTCCTGGGTGCAGCCTGTAATACCGATCCCCACAAGCCCTCGTTGATTGCCTGCTCCACGGGAAGTCCACCTTCCACCAGGAGGGGACCGCCGGAAAGGCCATGCCGGATATTCTGCCAATTCTCCGGCATATCCAGGGATACCCTAGCCCTTGTGCCAGCTTGTATTGAAACTAATTGACTGGCTGATTGACCATAACCCGCTAAGATGTAGCCACCGGCCGGTGCAGGAATTCCACTGTAGGACGGTTCCATTCGAAAGGAACCCTCCTCGGCAGGATAGAGCATTAGCTTCATTGAGGCAGGGATGTCCTTATTCCAGGCAGGAGAGTATAGGACTAAGCCATTGCTTAAGGGGTCCATATTTATTCCATTTAATTTCAGCTCAGAGCCGTTTATAGCAAGCTTTACCTGGGGCGATAGATAGCCAACCACCATTGACCCGTCATTGGTTAAGCCAAAGGATGTCCTCAGAATATCGGAAATATATTCTGCCTTACCATCAATAATCACGTTACCTACCGGTATCCCCGAGCCGGTATCGAAAAAACCACCGTTTATGGCAGCCACCGCGCCGGTACGCTCGGCCATGCTGCTTAAAACCTCTTTACTGCCCACCAGATCATTGCCCATAATGGGACGTATCTCGGTAAATCGCTGCTTTGGATCTACCTCCAGGACATGACCTAGATAGGGCTTACCTTCCCAGTTGGTCTTTTGAAAGGACCACTGACGTACGCCGGGAGCCACTTGATTAGCCGCCCAGGCAGGCAAGGACCACAAAAGTGATAAACATAGACACAGGATCGGGAGCCAGCTTTTCTTTTTCATTGTTTCCCTCCATAATGCATTAAATATAGGTAGCCGCCTTTCGATCACCACGCAGGTGCCTATCCAAAACCTGCAAAGCCATTACCGCCGATTCTCTAGCCCTTTGTCTAAGGGGCTCAACCTCTTGAACCAACTCCTCCCGGGCTACCCAGGGGTCGCAAATAATTGTTTGAACATCCTCCCACAAGCAGTCAAAGTCAGGCTCTGCCACATTAATGGCCGCTTCCCGGCCAAGAAGATTCATAAAACGATCTATTTTAGGATCATAGGAAATCGCCACCGGGGGGACACCCATCACCGCTGCTAGAATCAAGGCATGTAGTCTCATACCCACCAATAAATCCATATTGGCAATTAATGCCGCAGTATCGGCCACAGAATAATTGCCGGTTAGCACTGTGGCCGGCTGCTCCATTAGGGAGACAATCTCCTGGGAGGTTTTAAGGTCATCGGGATAATGCATGGGTAAAAACACCACCTGAAAGCCAACCCGTGATAACTTATCACAGAGGGCAGCCAACACCTGCTTATATTCCGAAAGCCCCTGCCACTCCCTGGGGGATACGCCAATAAGCTTTTTCTCTTTAGAAAGATTTACCCCGGCCTGCTCCAGTATCTTCCGGCCCGCCTCATCATCAACAAACCTTTGCTCCAGACCAAGCACCGGATCAGCAGTAACCCGTATCTCCGGCCTGGTAATCTTCATGTCCTGCAGATCCCTGCAGGACAGTTCATCCCTAACGGTGATGCGCTGAACACCATTAACCACCAGCCGCATCAAAAGTCTGCCCGGCCCGCTATTTACCGGCCCTATGCCCTGGGCGTAAAAGAAAACAGGCTTGCCCAGCATACGGGCCAGCAGGATAACTCCTAAATAATACAGCAGGCTTTTCAATCCGGTAACATCCTGCAATAGGCTTCCGCCGCCGCTTATCAGCATATCCGAATCCTTAAGGGCTCGGTAAATCTCCCGCAGCTTCCATCTATTATGGGCACTCACCTTATAAACCTCTGCAGTCTGCCCCGGCTGGTTGGACAGGACATCAATCCTCAGCCCAACATTGAGCTCCCTCAGAGTTTTCAAAATGCTAAAAAGAACCGCTTCATCACCCAGATTATCAAAGCCGTAATAACCTGAAATCACTACTTTAGCCATTTGGTATCTCTCCCCCAGCGGCTGACCAGCCTAATAGCCAGGTATACAGCCAGCCCCAGTAATATACCTATCCACAGTCCATGAAAGGCCCTCAGCAGGGAAATCACCAGCGGGGTATGAATATGGGCAAAGGTATTCACCAGTGATGCCTGTCCAATGGCACCCAATAACAACAGGGGTAAAAACCTATTGTCACGGTAGCCGTAAAGCAACAGCAGCAGCAAGGCAGGATGCCCCAAGAGGAATTCCTTGGTCCTTGGCCTTACTCCCAGTATTTGATCTAAAAGACTGCGGAATTGCAGCTCCAGCCCACTGACGGCCATTCCCTCATTCCCCGTGCGCATTACATAAATGGCGATTGCTACTGCCATAAAGCCGGCGGCCAGGGCCACCCCCAGCTTAACGGGACTTTCCAGGAGTTCCTTGATCTTTTCAACCAATACCTTCCCCCTGGCAGAAAGCAGCGGAAAATACAGCATGACGATTAACAAAGGAACAACATGGGCCAGCTTAACTCCCAGGAACTGGTCAAGTTTCAGCATGAATCCCGCATCTGCCAGGAGGCCCACGGTGAAGAGGGCCCCTAATAATGTAAACAGGGAAATGCGGATAAAGGCCAATATGGCAGCCCCCGGGGTTCTACCTTCCTGCTTTACACCCATTAATAACGCTAGGGTTGGGAATACAATCACAGCTCCCAGGGCCATTAGCTTTCGCGCAAATTCCGGGGATAAAAAGAGTGCCGCTGCCCATAAACCGGCACCAACAGCCCCAAGGGCGGGTGAATACCTGGTAGGGGCTAAACGCTCCAGCAATAGCAGTCCGCCTGCCAGCACTCCCATGCCTATCAAGAAGATTAGTCCCCTGGATACCGGAACAGGGGGCAGCTTATCGGCACTGCCCACCTCTAAACCTTCATTCTGAAGGCGGAGTACCAGTCGGTCCATAAACTCCATATTTTCCTTAAATAAATCGCCCCCTATCAATAAAGGGCGAACCAGTAAAATACGGTGGTTTCTCTCGGCCGCTGCCAAGGTGTAACGGTCCAAGGCTTCCGCTGAGGTAAGCCTTTTCATCTCATTTTGCGCTATGGTATGCAGCCTAACAACATCCTTGTCCAGTAGGATTGCCACCTTGGTTAAGCCCCTCTGGGGGAAAAACTCAACCTGGGTTATGGGCACATCCATTTTACTAAGCTCATAGGCCAAAACAGGAAGCAGCTCGGAAAAACCCGGCAAGGTGTCGTCATTAAACATGACTGCTGAGACATTAGGAATGTCACGGTACAAATCAAAAGCCTGGATAATACTTTGCTGGGTTGCACCGGGCCAAGTCCGGATTTGGGGAATTATTGTCATGCCAGACTCCTGGACATCCGCCAGAGAGGCACTGGTAAAGCCGACCCCCAATTCCTTTATTCCTATATAGGGAGCAACGGTCTCAATTACATAGGTATCCGACAATTCATAGGTATTGACACCGGCCAGTTTAACCTTCATGTGAGAGGCCAGCTGGTTATAAGTGTCCCTGTTGGAAGTAATGATGTAGGTGTTGCTGCCCACAATATTGAAACCTAAGCCAGTTCCGTCCTGTAATTGGTACTCTAGCTCCTGACCACTAAACACATGGATATCTCCATTTAGCCTCAGGTCATCAATCATTGCTTCCCGCAATACCACGCCGGAGACTCCGTGCTGTGAAAACTCCTTTATTCCTTCCCGGGCAGTTAGACCTTTGTACCCCGCCAGGGAGGCAATTTCTTCATAATTAACAACCAATTGTACCTGGCGGAAATCCTTTTCCACCATTATTCGCTGCCAGAAGGCCACATGGGCTGCGGTAAAAATCGCCACAACCACCATTGCCCAAAGCCCGTACTTCCACCACCTACTTAGCAATTTTATCTCCTCCTGCGACATGCTTCTCCAATATGTATTATAACCCGCGGACCAGCAGGTCACAAATTATGCCGCACTTTAAGTGCGGCATAATTAGGGTTTTTGTTGTTAATTATTTAACTTCTCATTAGCTTGTCCCCTAAATTTCGCCTCCGGGATTAGCCGCCAACCATTCAGTGAACTCTTTTAACAACATATATCCGGCACCTACAGTTACAACGTTGTTATTTTGTTTGATCTTATCCATAGTCTGAGGATTCCAGAAACCAACATTGTCAAAATACTCTAGAGCCTGCTGTTTATTAAAGTCCAACCCAAGGTAGCGGGACATCATATAGGCCGTGTCTTCCAGGGTAAGCTCATTGCCCTCGGCATAAAGCTTGGGACGCTCATTCACCTTAACGCCGGTGAGCCTCGTCATCCAGCTCAAGCCATTGATAAACTGGGTTTCGGGCATTTGGGCATCCAATCTATAGTTATTATCGTAACCACCTGCAGCCATCCCATAATGACGCATGAACTTTAGCCCCGGGTAGGCCCAGTGTTGGGTTTCAGGTGGAACTGGTAAATTAAAGGGCTTTATGTCTGCACCCTGACTGGTCAGATTCTTTTGAAGCTGGTCAATTAAGAAAGTATTGTTAGCCATACTGCTGAAGGAAGAATTGCTTTCCAGACTTATGGCTGCGGCAATTCCAGCAGCCTGTCCGGTAGCCATGCCTATGGGAATTACCCTGGCACTGCCGTGGGGCAATGAATCAATACTTGCTGCCCTGCCTACCACCAACAGATTCTCAACCTTCTGGGGTACAATGCTTCTGAATGGAACTGCGTACTGGATGGGCACCCCAATCACATTCCCCTTAAATTCAGGGTCTGTTGCCTGGATATCAATGGGATATGAGCCAAAGGCTATCCGGTCATAAAAATCCCTATTCTCCAGCACATCATCAATATTTAAGCGATAAAGTCCCTCGATATGCCTTGTTTCACGGACATATAGTTCAGGTGCTGTGTTTGCCAAAAATGCGTTGGCAAACCCTGGTACATTTTCGTTTAGGTACTCGACTATATGTGGCAGTTCCTCTTGGGCCAATTCCCTAGCCCGCTTGCGGTCTTCTAATTTCAGTCCATCAATACCAAATAACTGTAAGGCATTTATTAAAACTGTCCCGTCCTTTTGGCGGCCCACATTCAAACCACGCATGGCCACCTCAGGAACATTAGACTGATAGCCCTTCATTAGGGTACCAAATCCCCAGGCGCTTACCAGGTTTGCGCCGGTATGGGGTTCACGGCTGGAATTTAGATGCAGCATCATTTTGAGCCAGTCTGCCTTACTGATGCCATCCAGCTTAAACACCAGGGTCACAGCCATTAAGCTATCGCCCCGTCCATAATCTTCCTGTCCGTAGGTATAGGGTACTCCCGAAGCAGCAGCAATATCAGCATCCTGGGTGGCATCAATAACCCGCTGGGCTGAAAACTTCCTGGAGGTACCATCCTGCAGCTTGACTTCTACCCCGGTAACAACAAGTTTCTCTGGTTCCACAGCATTGGTATTAGCTGAGTCAGAAGCCTCAGCCTGCTCAGGGTTAGCTTGCCCAGGAGCCTGCTGGTAATTCACTGCGGCACTGTTTACGGCCACCGATTGGCCAGGGTTTACCAGGGGAAGCACCTGGTCGTTAACCACCGGATAAATGGCCTGGGCCGAGGTGATCACATGCAGATTCTTCTCTTTATTTACCATCTCATGGAATACATTGGCGGCAGTGGTCACATCAAAGGAGTCTCCCTCAATCTTGTCAAAGAACTCCTGGAAAATACCTTTATTTAAAATAACCCTACCAGGGCCATAGTTCATATC
>NZ_JARPTC010000033.1:0-20769 GCF_030577015.1 Desulforamulus aquiferis
TAGAACCGCCCCAGATAACAATGCTGGGAAGTAGGCTTGCCCCAAGTTCCGAAGTCATTTTAACGGTGGATGAGATGTACACCTATCTTCAGAAGGTACAGGAGGGAGATTAAATGGCTCGAGTTATTGAATATGTATATCGCGATTCCATGGTGCACACTTTACATCCCCTGAGTAAGTTGGCCTGGGCACTTGGGGTAATGATTTTAGCCTTAGCCTTTAACGATATTTTTTATCTAATGGCAGTATTTACCTCGGTGGTGGCTGTGGCTGCCATTGGCAAGGTTATGAAGGATTTAGCCTTCGTATTAAAGGGACTTACCATATTTGCCGGAATTTTGGTTTTACTGCAGGTATTATTTTTTAAAGGTGAACATGTACTTTTTTATTTACTGCCTGGGGATAGATTGGCCATTACCACGGAAGCAATTTTACTGGGTCTAGCCATGGGACTAAGAATGATGACTATTGTTTTAAGCTTCCTTGTCTTTTTGGCAACAACTCAATTTAAAGATATTGTATTAGCCCTTACGGAGAAACTGAAGCTGCCTTACGATTATGTATTTATGTTTATGACCGCGCTTCGTTTTGTACCAACCTTTCTTAGTGAGGCAGTCCAGGTAAGCTACGCCCAGCAGGTAAGAGGGTGCCCCGTGGATAGTGGCAACCCTTTCAAAAAAGTAAAGTCTTATATCAGTGTTTCACTGCCCTTAGTACTCATTTCTCTAAAAAAGGCTGAGCGTTTGGCCATTGCTATGGAGACCAGGGGCTACGGCAGCAGTAACCGCACCTATTATAAAGAGCCTATTATAGGCAAAGCTGACTTGATTTTTATAGCATTAACGGTTGTAATTATTATTGTGGCACTGATACTTAGGTTTCAGGGCCTTGGGACTGTTCAATACTAAACGGGGGTAAAACTTTATGAAGAAATTGTTAATGGGCAATGAAGCCATGGCTCACGGGGCAGTAGAAGCAGGGGTTCGTGTGGTTACCGGATACCCAGGTACCCCCTCTTCAGAAATATTTTCTACCCTGGCCAACATGGCCAAGGATTATGGTTTTCATGCTGAGTGGTCAGTTAATGAAAAGGTAGCCCTGGAAGTGGCGGCTGGTGCAGCTTATGCTGGAGCCAGGGCCATGGTCACCATGAAGCAGGTGGGTTTAAATGTAGCGGGTGATCCCTTGATGACCTTGGCTTACATTGGCGTTAAAGGTGGATTGGTACTGGTTGTGGCGGACGATCCCGGTCCCCATAGTTCCCAGAATGAGCAGGATACCAGGAAGTTTGCCCAATTTGCCAAACTACCTGTATTAGATCCCTCAACACCCCAGGAAGCCAAGGATATGTTGAAAGATGCCTTTGAGCTTTCTGAAAAATTGGGGTTACCGGTGATTCTTCGTCCCACCACAAGGACTTGTCACGTTTGTCAGGATGTAACCTTGGGAGAAGAAAGGGAACTCCAACAGGGGGATGGTTTTGAAAAAAGTCCTGGCTGGGTCATTTTTCCCAGTTTAGCCATCAAGCGTCATGCTTGGCTTAATAAGCAGCAGGAAACTGCTAGGGAAATATTTGAGCAGAGTCCCTTTAATAAACTTATTAATGGGACTGGAGCCAGTGGGATAGTTACCACCGGTGTCGCCTATAATTATGTCATGGAAGCCCTTGATTTAATGGGCTTAGAGATACCTGTGCTTAAATTGGGTACCCCTTATCCCATGCCGTCAAATCTGGTGCTGGGATTCCTGGATAAGGTTGATCGGGTACTGGTGATTGAAGAGCAGGAGCCGGTTGTAGAGGATCAAATAATAAAACTTATTTGGCAGCACAAGCGCCCCTTGATTTTAAGGGGAAAGCACGGTCAGTTAGTACCCCGGGAAGGGGAATTAAATGTAGATAAGGTAATGAATATCCTGGGAGAATTTTTAAAGATAGATAGGCAAAAGGAAGCAGTGGGAGAACTTCCACCGCTGCCGGTGAGACCTCCCGTACTATGTTCCGGTTGCCCCCACAGGGCCTCCTTCTATGCCTTTAAGCAAGCGGCCGGAAGGGATGCCATATTCACTGGGGATATAGGTTGTTATACCTTAGGCAACATGGCACCCCTAAATGCCGTAGATACCTGTCTCTGTATGGGAGCCAGCATCACCATAGGCTCGGGCTTGCAAATAGTAGAGCAGGATAGAAAAGTAGTTGCCTTCCTTGGGGATTCCACCTTTTTTCATACAGGAATTCCCGGGTTAATAAACGCAGTTCATAATGGAGCCAATCAAACGGTTGTGGTTCTTGATAATAGAACTACAGGCATGACCGGCCATCAAAGCCATCCAGGGCTGGAACGCAATGCCATCGGTGAGCCGGTGGAACCCCTTGACATTGCCAAACTGGCCGAAGCCTGTGGTGTAAAGCATGTCAGGGTGATTGACCCCCTTGAACATCAAAGGGCAGTAGCCGCTGCAAAGGAGGCCCTGGACTATGAGGGAGTTTCCCTTGTGGTTATGAGAAGGGAATGCGTGGCCTTAACTAAAGGGAAAAATATGCCGATGAAGTTAAACAAAGAAAAATGTTTAGATTGCGGGATCTGTATCGAAGAGCTAGGCTGCCCTGCCATATCCAGAGGAACCGAGGGACCGGTTATCGGTGCAGCCTGTACCGGATGTAACCTCTGTGGGCAAATTTGCCCTGCCGGGGCAATTTGCGAGGGAGGTGTGGCCAAGTGAGATTAGATGTTGTAATAACAGGTGTTGGCGGTCAGGGCAACGTGTTAGCCTCACGAATTATAGCCAGGGCAGCCATGGAATTTGGTCTGCCGGTTAAAACCTCCGAGGCCATTGGCATGGCCCAACGGGAGGGTGTGGTGATGAGTCAGGTGAGAATGGGTTTTGGCCAGTATGGCGCCCTAATACCTGATGGTGGGGGAGATGTATTGTTAGGTTTTGAACTGGCGGAAACAGTTCGTGGGCTGCCTAAAGTGAAAAGGGGAGGGGTTGTGCTGGCCAATACAGAGAACATTTTTCCTGTATCGGTTTCCCTGGGTTTATCAGAGTATAATCCGGTAAAGTTAGCCCTGTACCTCAAGGAAAATACTGAAAACCTGCATTTCATTGATGCTACTGCCCTGGCGGTTCAAGCTGGCACGGGTAAAGCAACTAATATAGTTATGCTAGGGGCCCTATCGTCATTAAATGTGCTTCCCTTCGAGGATTATTTATTAAAAGAAGTTATGTTGGACCTAATTCCGCCCAGGCTGCACCAAGTCAATTTAAAGGCCTTTGAGTTGGGTCAACAAGCCATGGGAGGTGCCTAAGATGTCGGTGGTACTTGAGCAAAAAACCATTTATAACTATAATAATCTTTTTAGTGAGCAGGCTGATAAACTTCAAAAAACCATCAAGAGGGTGTATGAGCAATCACCCTTCTACCGTCAAAAGCTGGATTCTGCAGGCATTAAACCTGAGGAGATAAAAACTGTCAAAGACCTTGGCAAGCTTCCCTTTACCACCAAATCTGAGCTGAGGATTGGTTACCCCTTGGGCTTACAAGCTGTTCCAGATGAGGAAATAGTGAGGATTCATTCCTCCTCTGGAACCACGGGCAAACCAATTGTCATTCCCTATACAGCCAAGGATGTGGATACCTGGTCTGAAATGATGGCCCGTTGTTTGGCCATGGCAGGTTTAACTAAGCGGGATAGGGTACAGGTAACCCCTGGTTACGGACTCTGGACCGCTGGAATCGGTTTTCAGGCCGGAGTGGAGCTATTAGGTGCCATGGCTATTCCCACCGGACCAGGAAATACAGAAAAGCAATTGGAAATGATGGAGGATCTAGGTTCCACAGTATTAATTGGTACATCCTCCTACGGCTTGCTGCTGGCAGAGGAGATTAGCAGACGTGGTATCAAAGAGAAAACCAACCTTAGGGTGGGTGTTTTCGGGAGTGAGCGCTGGGGAGATAAAATGCGAGCTAGAATCGCTGATCTCATTGGTATCGAAACCTTTGATATTTATGGCTTAACAGAAATATACGGCCCCGGTATCGCCATCGACTGTAGTAACCACGACGGTTTACACTATTGGTCAGACTACCTGCTGTTTGAAATTATAGACCCGGCTACCGGAGAACAAAAAAGTCCTGGGCAACAGGGAGAATTAGTTATTACTACCTTAACTAAAGAAGGTATGCCCCTTATAAGATACCGCACCCATGATATTACACGCTTACGTTTAGAAACCTGTACCTGTGGATCGCCTTTCCCAATGATTGATAGGATATTAGGAAGAACCGATGATATGATTAAAATCAAAGGAGTTAATATTTATCCTGGTCAAATTGATCATGTCCTCAAGCTGTCCAAAGGGGCAAGTAGTGAGTATCAGATTATTTTAACCAGATCCGAGGGTAAGGATCAAATCCTGATTAAAATCGAAGGACAGGATGGCAGTGATCCTGCAATGGTGGCAGAAGAATGCCGCAGGAATATTAAATCTCGCATCGGTATTCTTACACAGATTGAAGTGGTGGGTTATGGCTCGCTACCTCGAACTGAGAGAAAAAGCAAAAGGGTTTTTGATCTAAGGGAAGAAAATTTATAGGTGCTATCCCGTTCGAGAGAACGGGTTTTTTATTAATTAACAATTGATTTTCTTTTATGCATATTTATGGAATAATAGAGAGAAATGGAAATTATGAACAACTTTGAGGTGTGAGGACTTGTTTGAGCTACTAAGGGGTTTACCACAAGAGCTAATGGTGTTCATTATAGCAGCATTACCTGTAATAGAGCTTAGGGGAGCAATTCCCTATGCCATTGGAGTACTTAAGATGGAGCCGTTAACTGCCCTTGGCTGGTCCGTACTGGGAAATATTGCCCCACCCATTGCTATTTTATATTTGCTAGGACCACTGCAAAAGCTTCTGGAAGAAAAGCTGCCATGGATCAGCAGGTGGTTTAACTGGCTTTACAATAGATCAGCAAAAAGGGGAGAGCTAATAGAAAAATATGGTCCTTGGGGGCTGTTATTATTTGTCTCAATTCCTGCACCAGGCACAGGGGCCTGGACTGGCTGTATCCTAGCCTTTTTATTAGGGATACGGCCAGTCAAAGCCCTTGCTGTGGTGGCAGCAGGAATTATTATAGCTGGGATTATTGTTACAATGGCTGTTACCGGGGGGCTGCTAGTGTTTAAACACTTATTTTAGTTGCCGTCTCTCTTGGGGAGGATGAAAATTCACAGACTAAACTAAGTCCGGCCTTCAGGGGCATTTTTAGGCGAAACCTTTTTACAGACCTCTTATCTAATAGGGTGCTGGGGATATAAATTGATCCTGCCAACCCCTCAATGGAAGTAGGAACATCTTCATCACTAACACCATAGTCAAATTTCAATACCTGATTATTCATGGTGGGTGAAACAGTTGTGATTTTCAGATGTACAACATCCAGGGGTTTGTAGGTTGTTGCCGTGGCCACTGATTTTAACCTGCGAATCTTTCTTTCATAAATTGACAAGGCCGCATCAACCAGAGACTTGTAGCCTAGATTGTACTCAAGGACGACCGGGTAGCCGTTGATGGTTGCCAAGGCTATTCTACTCAGACTCCGGGAAAGGGGCACCATCTCTTCTGTTCTAATGAGTTCATTAAAGATTGTAAATAAGTCATGACTCTTTTCCGGAGGTAAATCATCGGTTAAAGGTCTTTGAAGCAGGCTAAGCAGCTCCCTAAATTCGGGGAGCTTTTTAGTTTTTTTAGCAAGTCCAGGTAGTTTGAAGGAGCCGTCACTATTCATAATATTTTTTATGAGCATACGAATCTTTCCTTGCCAGAGGGAAATGTGATTGTCCGCGATGGTGTCAGGGAGATGAACGACATAAATGCCATGGGCATTGGCATACTCCCAGGCAGGCTGCGAAAATTCCCCGGCAACAAATATGCCTCCTACATAATTTACAGTGAGAGTCTCCTTTAGTTTCTTTCCACCGTAAATACGATGGAATAGGTCGCCCCTATTATTATCTAACAAATCTCTAATCAATTCTCTCCTTGAAGGAAGGGTTTGCTCTAAATCTAGAATGGTTGCCTTCAGGTTTCTTACGATTTGCATGTCATTAACAGGATCAGAATTACTGGGACCCCTTGAAGCCACCAGTAATACTGTATTTAAACAAAAGGGACTGTTGTTTAAATCAATGCCTATAACTCCTATTTGGTGCTGGGTACCACGACCTCCCAATTTGCGTCTAGGTACGCCTGCAATGTAGCCATTGTTTCTTAGAATGAAGGCAACCATATATTCAAATAGGGTATCTTCAGAAATATGGTAAGACAATGGACACCTCCAAAAACCAATTTGAATTACAGTATCACCAGTTTCTAAATGTTTATGTTTTATGACATCTATTACTAAATAAAACTACTAATATTGTTAAGCTAAAATGCTCATAATACTATTACCAGGCTGGCAGAGTAATGTTTACTCTTTTAGCTTGTTAAAGGAAACCCTCCAGCCTTGGAGGGTTTCTGGATTTAAAAGAGCAAAAAAAAATCCCCAGGATTTTTTCCAGGGGTTTCTTTGGGTTACAGAGGGCTACTGATTAAGACCTTTTTTAATAACGATATCGAAGATTGGTCCCTGAGCAGGAGTGGTTTTTATGTCCATGATGCGGTCCAGGATGTAGTTGCAGTTCTCCATTACCAAAGCCATAGTATCCTTTGTCATTTTTTATTCCCCCTTTTGGTTTATTGAGGAAATTATAGCATAAAAAATTTAGTTTGTGAATAAAAGCACAAAGATGTTGTAATAGGAAAACAATATCAAAGATTGCTAAAATACAGAACAAAACCGGATAGGAACTATTCGCATACTAATATTTGTGGGAAATTAGTGAAGGGAGGGTACCTGGAAGACTAGAAGGAAAATAAATTAACCCACCTGGAAAGTGGGTTCTTTTTGAGAAAGCAAATAAATTTTTATTATGCTGCTACTTTCACACTAAAGAACCAAAGGCTAAAAGCCTCCCCAAGGTTTTGCCTTGGAATAAGCATAATCCCGGGCCCACTTCTCCGCATCGGAGGAGGCCTTAAAAGCACGACTATCACCAAAACCTCTTACGCAGGATTCAGCCAACCACATATGACCGTCATTTTTTACACGCCAATAGGTATTTTGGTGATTATTACTAGTTTCGCCATAACCCAGTTCCTCAACAAAGGATGTGGGTTTTTTATACTGCCTATCCCTGGGGTTAATTTGAAAAACCCTGTTTAGCATGTTAACTCTCCCTTCTGACAAACTTTATCTGATTATAAAGCATATGTATTAATAATTAGACGTTTTACTGTTAATTTTCGGTAAATAGCTACTTGCCCCGGTTGGTAAAAAGTTCAAATAAATTCCAGGGAGTAATATCTCTTTTTATAATATGAAGCAGCTACTTATCTGTTCTGACCTAAGATAGATTTTTCTCTCCTTTTGAAATATCCTATTAAGGAGTCAGCACTTTTTAAGATATCGAAATTGCTATTTAAGAGGCCATATTTAACCGGTTTGATATTAAGCAATGAAACCATTCGATCTAAATTATGGTTGTCTAAGCCGTCCCATAATTGGCGGAGGTTGAATTGACGTTTCATGTTTGTAAAATATGGCTCCATGGTTTTGCTGTAATCAGTACCCACTGATATTGCCCGGGCAGCTTCAAAGCCGCTTATTAGGCTGGGAAATAGCCCCGAACATAATAAACTTCCGACAAATCCTCCACTGGCACCAACTAAGAAGGTGTTTCCTACCTGATGAGGATAGCTTAGACCTGATTCAAATTCTATATCCCATAACTCAACCACCTCAGGGTTAATCTTTTCTGTATCAATAAAGGATTTCCACTGTTGATTTAGTTCTTCATGGGTGGTATAAGGGACTGTTAATATTAAGGAAGCCCTTTCCTGGCCCATGGGGATTAAGTATGCATAGCCTGATTTTGCATAGCTGGTGTTCAACCACATTTTAATTTCATGGGGGTTAAAACGGCCAAGAACAGTTGCACCTCGTATCCAGGCCCGTAGAGTACTCTGCCAAATAGTGAGTTTTTTACTCCAGGATCCATTACCGTCGGCTACTAGGAGATAGTCAAATTCCTTGAGTAAATCCTCGTGCTTTACATTGGAATCATATTCTATCGGGTATGCAAGTTGGGCGGCCAATTGGGATTCAATTGAATGGGCATCCTTTCCCCTCAGAAAGCTATATCCCAAATGACTCGAAACTGTAAACCTTTTATTAGGCCCCTGTATTTTTAAAAGATTAATATCACTTATGGGCTTTATTTCTAGGTTATAAGTATCTTTTAGGTATTTTATTTGATCACAAATAGGGCGGAAGAGAAACTTGAAGGATACATTAGCAAAAGAAACAGCAGGTCCAACTTTATTTTTTTCTTCAAAAACTACGGGAGATATTCCATTTCTTTTCAATTCTATTGCTGCAGCAAGGCCAGAAATTCCAGCACCGATTATGGCAACTTTAGGCATGGATATCCCCCTTTTGATCATAAGTTAATAATTATTTTCCTCAGAATTATTAATAATATGCCTTTTATTAGGTATTAAGGTTAGTTAATATTGCCAATATATTAAAGGAACAAATTAGATTGGTGGTGAAAAAATGGCTAAGCTTACCGAAAAGGAAATTACAAACTATATCTTTAAGTTTGCTTTAGACAAGGAGATGTTGAGAAAGGAAAAATTTACACATTTAGCCGAGACTAGCAGGGATAAAAGAATGAAGAAGCTATTCCAAGTGTTTTCTTCTACAGCACAAAGTCATGTGGCTGAAATAGAACAAGAAATGATCAAATTAGATATAAAATAGGGGGTTACCATGGATAATCTAAATCAGCTGAATGATGTCCTAGAAGATAAAATATTCAGCCAATTTTTTTATAATGAGGCAGCGGTACAAATACGAAATCCTGTTGCCCGTAAAATGTTTCTAAAGTTTAGGGATGAGGAGATGAAACACATTGAGGTGCTGCAAAAGGAGATTGTTGCAATTGAAAATAAACCCTCCAGTGTTACAAAAATATTGGCAAAGTTAAAAAATTAATTTGTTTCAAGAAGGTTATTTTTCATCCAGAAAGGTCAAAATTTTAAACCAGGCTGCAGTAGCTAGGCCAATTAATGACACTAATAGTGTGAAGAGCCATAATTCCATGGTATCTGCCATCCTTTCTTTGATGTACTGCTAAGTTTACCCAGAAAAAGGTTGCAATACTCATAGCCAATTGATTGAGTTATATAGTAACATCTGGGATATTTCTCCGTAATATATACCAGGGTTAAATTTACCAAAATTGATGGAGAAAGGGGTTATGCAGGTGGCAGGTGATCGTGGATTCGGCTCTAATAGCTTCAGCTTATTTCTCATCTTCATTCTGCTATACTTGTCACAAAAAGCAGTGTCTGTAACTGGCTTGAGTTCAAAGAAGAATGAGGGACCGGATATTGTGGATGAAGATAAGGACCAGGTGGGGCAAAAGGTGGCTGTAGGCTTAACAGATGGGGAAATCTCTGAATACTTTAATAAACCTTTAGCAGATAACTATCCTGAGAAGGAGTACAATTATCAGCAACCTGCCCATAAACCGGAATATAATGAGCAGGATTACGAAGAAATGGTTGATGAGATGGAACCCTTAGTTGAGCCGGAAGATATGGAATCAGAGTTGGGAAATGAGATTGAAAACCATACTTATGAATTAAGTGAGATAGAATTATTAGTTGATCAACAAACTGCAGTTGAAGCAAATGATGATAGTGCTGATCAGGAAGAGGATTTAGCAGCCATTCAGCCTGGGGCAGTGTATTCCGACGAACCAGTATTAGGGGGGCAAGAAAGTTTATTTTTAAAGCCAACTGTAATGAATTATCCTGTTGTTAAGGGCGGTTCTGGACCAAAAATTTCAATTAATTACGGAAAATGAAAAATTCCGGGTGTTGAAAAACACCTGGAATTTTATTTATCTAAAAGCTATTTGATTATGGCAGCAGCTCTACACCTAATGCAGCTAAACGGCTACGCTCAGTCTTGGAAAGGGTTATGTGGGCATATAAATCTTGGTTTTTAAAGGCATCAATTAAGGTGACAAAGCCATTGCTGGTGGCGGTAAGGCGATAATTATCTATTTGTTGAATATCGCCAGTTAAAACGATTTTACTTCCTATACCTGCCCGGGTAATTATAGTTTTTATGTTTTCTTTGGTAAGATTTTGGGCTTCGTCGATTAAAATCCACTGTTTAGGAATTGAGCGCCCTCTAATGTAGGTTAGGGCCTCTAATTCTATAAAACCCTCCTCTAAGAATTTTTCGACCCTTTCAGCAGGAGGGCACCTCTCATCATGTTTGTTTGCTACAAAGTTCCTGGTGAGAAACTCTAAATTATCATAAATGGCTGCCATCCAAGGGGTCAGTTTTTCCTTTTTTGTACCGGGGAGAGCGCCAATATCCCGACAGTGTGGAATAAGGGCTCTGGTAACTATCAGCTTTGAGTAAAGACGTTGATTAACCACCTGCTGTAGTCCAGCGGCTAGGGCCAATAGTGTTTTACCAGTACCTGCCGGGCCTAATATACTAACTAATTGAATATGTGGATTTAGAAGAGCGTCCATTAAGAAAGCTTGTTCTAGATTACCATCAGCGGGACCTAAGCCAAAGGCGTGAAGTTCCCTACGCAAAGGGAATATTTTCCCCTTTTTATAACAACCTAGATGTCTCCCCCCAAGATTATCTTCCATACAAACAAATTGATTTTCTAATAAATTGTTGGAAACATTTATACTTCCAAACTGGTAAAAATCTTGTACCTCATCGTAGGATATCTCCAAGGTGGTCCAGCCTGAATATAAAACATCAAGATTTACCTGTTCGACGGCGTAGTTTTCCGCAGAAATCCCCAAGGTATCGGCCATTACTCTCTGACATATATCCTGGGTTATTAGTGTTACAGGTTCAGACTGCTCCTCTTTCAGGCCTTTAGCGATTGCCAAGATGCGGGTATCTACTTTGTCTCTGGGCAGATATTCGGGCAATAAAACATTGCAGTGATTTACCTCAACCATAATTTGATGGCCGCTGGTAAGAAAAACGCCCCGGTGCAACTGTGGACGCAGACCATCCAAAAACCGAATGGCCATTCTAGCACAGTGCCCCCGGGCATCTTCTAATCCTTTAAAACGGTCTAACTCATTAACCACAGCTAGGGGTATGACAATTTTACAGGGGCTGAAGGAAGAAATAATTTCTGTTATTGGGCGATCTAATAATACATTTGTATCTAATACCCTAACTTGCACAACGTCCCCTCCTGGATGTTTATTTAAATTCTTTAATTACCTTTTTACAAACTTATCCAAGGAGGTGTATATTTAGAACGCATTAACAATGCTTAATAACCCGACAATTAAGCAACAAAAACCACCAGTGGTGGTTTTTTAAACAAGTTTTTTAATCTAGATCAGGTTCAGCTGAACCAAACCCATCTGTTTCCTGGACCATAAACTGATTAAGCCTGTCCAGGCCTACCAATAAGCCGTTTATTTCTGCTTCGTTCATTGAGGCTAATAGGCCGGCTAGGTAATTAGTTCTCATAAAGGATAGGTTTTGACTAAATTCCATAACCTGGGGTGCTAGATCTATATGAACTACACGTCGGTCATTGTCATTGCGACGCCGTATTACTTTACCCTGTTTTTCCAATCGATCTACAATGCCAGATACAGTGCTTTTAGCCAATCCCAATCTTACACTTAATTCACCCAAAGTAATTCCTGGGTTCTGAAATAATTCCTGCATTAGGTGAAGTTGAGGAACTGTTAAGCCGCAACCGGCGGTTTGAGCCATCATGTATTGGCGAAATTTACGATTTAAAGTCCTAATTAAGTCCTTTAATTGTTCAGCCTGTTGGACCAATTCCTGTTCCATAGTAACACCTCGCTATACAATATTGAGAATAGTTAGTATATTAAGAATATCATTAATTCGTTCACTAGTAAACAGTAATAGTAAAAACATATTAAATATTCAGAAATATTTTAATGTTTTGTTTTTAGCATAATATGCTAATTATTCTAGTAATATTTATACTTTATGAAAATAATTTAGAGTAAGGTGATAAAGGGCGGGTCTTTCCTGGGACTTGTATTGAGTTTGTTTTAATTGAATGATATTATGTTACCTGTAAATTGTTTGTGAGGGGATACTATATGGGTTATAATACAATTTTTGATATTATTGGGCCAGTGATGATTGGTCCATCTAGCTCCCATACTGCCGGTGCAGTTCGCATTGGGAGGATAGCCAGAAGTATTTTTGGCAGGCAGCCGGAAAGAGCTGAGATTGCCCTCTATGGCTCCTTTGCCCAGACATTCAGGGGACATGGCACGGATATTGCGATAGTGGGTGGAGTGCTGAATTTTGATACTGACGACCAAAGTATAGTTAATTCCATAGAGTTGGCTAAGCAATACGGAGTTACAGTGGACCTTAGGATCATTAAGGAGGATCTGGAACATCCAAACACAGCGAAAATCCGATTAAGTGATAAGGAAGGGGCCTTGGAATTGATCGGAGTCTCATTGGGGGGAGGGAAAATCTCCATCAAAGAAATTGAAGGTTTTAAAATATCATTAAGTGGAGAAAGTCCTAGCCTGCTGGTGTTTCACCACGATAGATATGGGGCAATTGCCCAGGTTGCTCAGATTTTAGCCCTCAGTCAAATTAACATAGGACATATGGAGGTGGCTAGGAGATCCAAGGGAGATTTGGCCCTTATGGTTATTGAAACTGACCAGGATATTAATGATGAAACAATCCAGTCCGTAAAGAATATAAGTCATGTGTATCAAGTAGCTCTTTTAAATCCCTAAAGAAAGGAGCAAGTCATTGAAATATCGTACAGTAGCAGAACTGGTTGAACTGGCAAAAAATGAAGGAACAACCATTGGACAAGTGGCCATGGAGCAAGAAATACTAGCCACTGGCAGAAATAGGGAAGATGTCTATGCTTTAATGGAAAAGAACTTACTGGTTATGGAGCAGGCAGTGGAACGGGGAATGAATGAAAAGGTGATGTCCCGTAGTGGTCTTACGGGTGGCGATGCCTTACGCCTGAAAAACCATGCCAAAAGCGGTCATAGTCTTGCCAGGGGTGTCATCCTGGATGCCGTTAATTATTCTCTGGCCACCTCGGAGGTTAACGCAGCCATGGGACTAATAGTGGCCACTCCAACTGCGGGCTCTAGTGGGGTATTGCCGGGTTGTCTTTTAGCCACAGCAAAGGAATTGGGTTGTGAGCGAGAAAGGTTAATATACGCATTGTTTAATGCAGGTGGTATTGGTTATGTTATAGCCAATAACGCTACGATTTCTGGAGCAGCGGGAGGTTGTCAGGCAGAAATTGGCGCAGCTGCAGCCATGGCGGCATCAGCAGTGGTTGAGCTGGCAGGGGGCACTCCTGAGGACAGTGCCCATGCTGCAGCTATAGCGTTGAAAAACCTGTTGGGTCTTACCTGTGATCCTGTGGCAGGGCTTGTGGAAGTTCCCTGTGTTAAGAGAAACTCCATGGGTGCAGCAGTGGCTATTGTGGCCGCTGACATGGCTATGGCTGGAATCACCAGTGTAATACCCTGTGACGAGGTTATTGAGGCCATGTATAAAATAGGTAACCTGATACCTTCCTGTCTAAGGGAAACTTCCCTGGCAGGACTAGCAATGACCCCAACAGGCAAGGAATTGGATGAAAAGATAAACTCCCAAGCAAAATAACGAAACAGGGTGCCATATTAAGCCACCCTGTTTTTAAGTGTTATGGTTTATCTTCCAGCAGCAGCTGGCAGATCATCTAGCGCAGCTCTAATCATTGCCTCAATAACCCTTGAAACAGGTAATCCAGTTTCCTTAGAGAGTTTTTTTATGTGGTTAACTGTCTGCTTATCACTAACTATATTAATCTCCTGGAAATCTGCTAGGTTGACAATCTTTTCTTGGGAAATTTCTTCAACATGCTTGTAAAGGTTCACCATTATATAAACGCCTCCAATTTCTTTGATGACAACACATTCACCATAACATGCTGATATACCTTCGGAGAATCATGAGTACAAATGTCGATATCATAGAAGCGTTCGACAGAGCTTTGAAAAGTAATATACATATGTCGAGAATAGAATTGGTAAAGTTTAGATAAAATATTTAGTATGGAGAATATCATTTACCTAAATATGGTTCAGATGGAACGAAATCACTGGTGGTATAAGGGAAGGCGGGAAATTATTACCAAATTATTAGCTCCTTATCTTTCTTCTGACCTGCATATATTGGACGCAGGTTGCGGGGCTGGGGGAACCATGGAAGCTATGACAAAATATGGAACTGTGCTAGGGATCGACATCTCTGACGAAATGGTAGAGCATTGTCAGAAGGTGGGGTTACCTGCAAGTTGCCATTCAATTATGGAATTGCCCTTTAAGAATGATACCTTTGATATAATCTTATGTTTGGATGTATTAGAACACTTACCAGATGAAATTAAAGCTTTGGAAGAATTAAAAAGGGTTGTCCGGCCGGGGGGGGTTATTGCTATAAGTGTACCTGCCTTTTCTTGGTTATGGGGAAAACATGACGATTTAAATGAGCATTTTAGAAGGTATAACTATGGAATGTTAGAAAATGTTGTCCAACAAGTGGGCTTATCCATTGAAAGAATTACATACTTTAATTTTTTGCTGCTGCCAGCAGTTGCAATGGTAAGGAAAATTGGAAACCTGTCACCTAGCAAGGGCAATATTACAGATTTCCAATTTGGCACGGGAATAATGAACAGTTTTCTATTTTCTTTGTTAAAGCTAGAAGCTAAGTTATTAAGGCATATTGATATTCCCATAGGAGTTTCACAAGCAGTGCTTGTTAAAAAAATATAATTTTTACTCTTACTTTTTTCCGTCACGGCACCCGCCTTTACCCTCGCTGGCGAATATTTCCCCTGGGACAAGTTTATAGGGTTTAGGTTTTAAGTTATTTTTTGCAGGTTCATTTTGTTTCATAAGACACACCTCCTTTTAGGTATTATCTCCTGGGAACAGCTAGTTATTAGTTTGCTTTAAAAAGAATTGGAGGAAGCCAATTTTCAAAGGAAGGGGAGTTTTGATGTCAGGTAAGTTCAGTTCGGTATATTTGTGGAGATGCACATCCTGTGGATCTAAACATTATGGAAAAAACCCCCCTTTTAACTGTAAAAAATGTGGCTTAGAGTCCAATAGGTTTATACTAATTCCTCCAGAAAATAAAGAGATTAATTTTGGTATGCCCAGGTTAAACAATATTTTGTATTTAGTGGGGACTATTCTTGACAAGAAAGCAAATGCCATGTGTTGCAGTAGTGTTACACAACTTACTTTTTCCCCACCCCTCATTGCAGCATCAATTAATAAAAACACCTTAACCCATGATTTTGTTAAGGAGAGAGGCACTTTCTCAATATGCCTTCTTGGGCGTAATCAGAGTGAGATGGCCCATTATTTTGGAAGAAATAGTGGCCGACAAATTGATAAATTTGAAAGTTACACCTATAGACTAAGTAACCAGGGCAACCCCTTTGTGGAAGGATGTCCTGGTTATTTCGACTGTAAGGTTGACCACCAAGCTACTGTAGAACTTGAGACCCATACTGTATTTGTAGGAGAGATTTTAGATGCTGAGGTAGGTTCAATGGAGGCCCCTCTTACTTACTTAGATTATCAACAAGAAATGTGTGTGGTACATTAAATTATAAGCTAATTCAATTTGACCATTTCTTGATTATTTTACTTGCGACCATTAGTGCTTTCTATTACAATTGATTTAATAAATGGCCTAAGGTACTCGATTTAATAAAGGAGGTCAGCAAATATGTTTGTTAAAGATTGTATGACAACATCTCCAATAGGGATTCCTAAAAGTACCCCCATTCTTGAAGCTTTAGAAAAAATGAAGAAGTTAAAAATTCGTCAACTGCCTGTAATTGAAAAGGGTAAGTTAGCAGGTTTGGTGACAGAACGGGAGTTATTACAAGTTACTCCATCACCAGCCACTACCCTTAGTGTATTTGAAATGAACTACCTGCTCTCAAAGATGGTTGTTGGGGAAGTCATGGTTAAAAATCCTATAACTGTAGGTTTAGACACAACCATTGAAGAAGCTGCATTAATTATGAGAGAAAACAAAGCCAATTGTTTACTGGTTATGGAAAAGGATGAACTGGCGGGCATCATTACCCAAAGTGATATTTTTGATGCTTTCATAGAGTTTTTCGGAATAAAAAAGGCGGGCACACGCTTAGTATTACAGTCCCATGACCGTGTAGGTGCCTTGGCAGAATTAACCGATATTATTAAAGCAATGAATATAAATATTCGAGGATTTGTGGTTCACAGAAAAGATAACGATGTTTTAAATATTGTTGTGAGAGTCAATACCGTTGATCCTGACCCATTGGTTAAGGAATTAGAATCCAGAGGCATTCCAGTTCTCTCCGTCAACTAAAGTCAACACAAATAAGCCCACCGATTGGTGGGCTTCAGACTGTTGAAAAAGATATAACTGGGTTTTAATAATCCCGAGCAGCGACATTCGGAGCAGTGGAAACAGTGCTTCGCGAAGCTGAGGATGCGAAAATGGGTGAGCGGACATGGACGTCCGCGAAAGCCTGAGGTAAACACGATGTTTACTCGAAGGCGGCCCATTTTCGCCCGAAGCAAGGGGTTAGCGCTGTCCACTGCGGAGAGAGGAGTCGTGAGGGATTATTAAAACCCGAATATAGGTAGTTTCTCGACAATCTGAAGCCCACCTGATTGGTGGGCTTGTTTTATTTACCTTGATATATTACATTCTGGGTTATTTCCCCGATGGTGCTACAGCCGGTTAAAATCATCGCCTGTTTCAATTCAGCATTCATTTTATCTAAAATAATTTTCACTCCTGCTGCATCACCACCAAATGCGCCAACTACTAGTGGTCGGCCTACTAATACTCCGTCAGCTCCCAAAGCTAGAAGTTTTAGTACGTCTACGCCTGTGCGAACTCCACCATCAGCCAGTATGGTAACTTTATCTTTAACTGCTGCGGCGATTGCGGGTAAAACTGCTGCTGCTCCAGGGGTGCAATCTAGAATTCGCCCGCCATGGTTAGATACAACTATTGCTTTTACCCCGGCTGAAACTGCCAGCTCTGCCTCATCAACGGTCATTATACCTTTTAATATAAAGGGCAACTTTGTAGCTTGCACGATCTCTTTCAGTTCTTCAAAGGTTTTTGGCCCCACTGGTTGGCCCTTTAAAGCCATAGTAACCAGCCCGGCACCATCAATATCCATGCCAATGGCCTTTGCGCCGGCATCTTCCGCCCGGCGAATACGCTCTATTATAGCACCCTGTTCCCTGGGCTTGATTACCGGAATACCATGGCCTTGTTCAGCGATAATTGCTTCAAGACCCGAATCATACATGGTCGGGTCTGCTCCATCTCCCGTCCAACCTATAGCTCCACTCTGCTTACTGCCAGAAACAATCATACCAATAAAATCCCTCTCACCGATGGTTCCACCCATATTATAGGGGGTGCCAGTCATGGGGGCAGCCATTATGGGGGTGGAAAGCTTGATGCCAAATAATTCGGTTTCTGTGGAGGGCTCTTTGCAACCATGCAAGGTTCGCATGTTTAGACTGTAAGCAGCAAGGGCAGTGAGGTTATTCCGGAAGGACATACCTGTACCTACTCCACCCATACCTGGAACTTCACCAGAACAAACGCGGCCATCACATATTGGGCAAACCCGGCAAAAGCCCTTTAGTTGATCCTTGGCCTGGCTCTTAACAGTTGCAAAATCCATTTCCATAATCACTCCTATATTGTTTGTATTATTAGGTTTCTACTGTAATTGTTTAATTCCTGCAAAAATTAAAATTCATCACTGACATCTTCAAGTGCTATTCCTTGCTTAGTTGTTTTAAAATCTTCTGTTTGGTTTATTGAGGTAATGTTTAAAGTTCTATTTGTTGCATTCCAATCCAGCTTGACGTTAAAGACTGTTTCGATGGTAGGTTGTGATAAGTAAGATTTACCTTGCACAATTAAAGGAGCTTCGGCCAGCTCGTTTATTTGGTCATTGATTGAGATTATTGTACTGTTTGGTGTTAGCCTTGTAATCACATCATCAAGTTTTATTTCTATATAATTTAGCCTTTGGTTCCAAGATATACTATAGCCTAGAATTTGCCCCAGTAATCGAAGGGAGATGTATGGCTTATCCTGTCGTGAAAATATATTGCCTTCCATTGAGAAAATTATCCTTTCATTATTAAGGTATAATGCTATAGGGTTGCTGTCAATTAATTCTGTAGTCAAATCTAAATCATTCCATACAATTGTTACAGGAGTACCTAATGAAGTATGATCATATAACCATTTAATATCTTCATTCCTCAAACGAATACAGCCGGCAGAAGCATAGGTTCCAATTGAATTTGGGTTATTGTTGCCATGAATCCCGTAGGTGCCACCAGGGGCACTAATACCTAGCCAGCGTGGCCCAAGCGGGTTATAGGGACTACCTCCGGGAATGTTTAGCTTATAATAGGGTGGATTGACAATTTTACTTATAACTTTGAATTGTCCTTCTGGAGTATAACTTCGTTTTTGTCCCGTTGCCACTGGAAAAACTTTAGTTAATAAACCTTCTTCGTAATAGCCCAATTGATTTTTCTTTTTGTTAATAACAATTATCTTGCCGGTTTCAGCCTCTGCCCTTAATGGGGACAATAATAAAGTCAAAACTAAGGTGCAGAGTAATGTCAGAGTAAGCTTAATAATTCTAGCTTTTATTTTCGTATCCCCCCTATAGTAAGTCTTAATAATGACTATTAATGGGGGGAAGAGTCTATGACCAAATTATTTTTCCAGCAAGGTTGCCTTCCAAAGTCTTTATCAATATAATGCTAGGCAGGGAGAACAAAGGGGGTTATGTTCTGCACGATATAAACAGTAATTTTGAAGAAAGAGCTATTCTGGTAGGTGTAAAGCTATCTAATGATCATGAGCAGAAAGCTTCTGAATCCGTGGAGGAGCTTGTCCGCCTCGCTGATACAGCGGGCGCTATAGTATTAGGAGAGTTTCTGCAAAAACGACAGAGACCTGATTCAGCAACCTTTATTGGTAAAGGAAAGGCGGAAGAACTGGCAAATTATTGCCAGGAAATGGAGGCCAACTTAGTAATCAGCGATAGGGAGCTTTCTCCAGCCCAATCCAGGAATTTGGAAGATATCATTGGGGTAAAGGTTATCGATCGGACACAATTGATTTTAGATATATTCGCCAAACGAGCCCAAACCAAGGAAGGGAAACTGCAGGTGGAACTTGCCCAACTGAAGTACCTATTACCACGTTTAATGGGACAAGGCACTAGCTTATCAAGACTTGGTGGCGGCATTGGTACAAGGGGGCCGGGCGAAACAAAATTAGAGACTGATCGTAGAAGGATTAGAAAACGCATTACCGATTTAGAGAAAGAGCTAGCGGATGTACAAAAGCATCGGGCCTTACTGAGGGCGGAAAGAAAGACAGAACCTTTGCCTATGGTTAGTCTGGTTGGTTATACTAATGCGGGCAAAAGTACATTATTAAAAAGACTAACCGGGGCTGAGGTGTTGGTGGAAGATAAACTTTTTGCTACTTTGGACCCTACAACCCGGCGAGTAGTTCTTCCTAACAATGATGTTATTTTACTAACAGATACGGTGGGATTTATTCAAAACCTACCACACCATTTGGTGGCGGCCTTTCGTGCTACCCTTGAGGAAGTACAGCAGGCGGATTTACTTCTGCACGTGGTTGATGCCTCCCATCCTAATAATGAAGACCAAATTGCTGCTGTAGAAAAAGTACTAAATTCTTTAGATGCAATGCAAAAACCTTCCATTATGGTTTATAACAAAGTAGATTTAGTGGCAGATATGCATAATGTTTACTCAGCAGGCTGTCCAAATGTACCAATTTCCGCTGCAACAGGGGCAGGAATTGAGGAATTGCTATCCTTAATAACAGATTGTTTAAAGGAGAGATATACTACCGTAAAATTAACAATCCCTTATTACAATGCTAACCTTGCTTCCATATTACATCAAAAGGGCAGGGTTATTCGTGAAAAGTATGGTGAAAAAGGAATAGAGGTAGAGGCGGAGATTAGCTCTATCTGGGCAAACAGAGTTAAGGAAAGATTGAAATCCAGCTAATTCTCCAGATTTGGTATAAATAAGGATAGCCTAAATAGTTTCAACTTAAACTTGACCATTGTCGAATGTTATGATAATATTAAAAACGTTCGCGGTACTTGTCCAAATAAAGGAAGAGCACCTAGAAATTGAATCTTGCAAGTACCGTTTGAAGGTGCTAAACTAACTAATGTCGCTGCAAGGTGACAGAGAAAAATTACCACTTGATAGAAAGCAATCAAAATGGTAAGATAGCTTTTGTCGCTACTTAAGGCGATGAGGGAAAATGAAAATTACCAAAAACTTGCACTTGAAACAGAGCGAGAGACATGGTAAGATGTAATTCCTGGCCGAGAGGACAGGCAAACAAAACGGTCTTTGAAAACTAAACAGTAGATGATGAATGCAACTTGGTTTAGTCATAAGTCGAGGTAACTCGAGACTATGACAACCACAAATGAATTCTCGTCAAG
>NZ_JARPTC010000034.1:0-18839 GCF_030577015.1 Desulforamulus aquiferis
GATTAAGGATGCCTATGAAGAAAGAAACGGAATTCTTGGATACCGCCAGATGACAATTAGACTAAACCGGGAAAATAATCTTAATGTTAATCATAAGCGGATATACAGACTTATGAATATCTTAAATCTGAAATCTGTATGCCGTAGGAAGCGTAAGAATTACATCAAATCAACACCTGAAATCACGGCAGAAAATGTCTTAAATAGAAATTTTCAATCCAATGAATTTGGTACAAAATGGCTAACTGATGTGACCGAAATGAAGTATGGTCTTCAAAGCAAAGCTTATCTTAGTGCAATCCTTGATTTGGCAGATAAAAGTGTTGTCTCTTTTGTGGTTGGACATTCCAACAACAATGAACTTGTTTTTAGAACTTTTGATATAGCACATCAGACATATCCGGATGCTAAACCACTCTTTCACAGCGATCGTGGCTTCCAATATACGAGTAAAAGATTCAAGAAAAAATTGTATGATGCAGGAATGACCCAAAGCATGTCAAGGGTATCCAGATGCATTGATAATGGCCCGATGGAATCATTCTGGGGAATCATGAAATCGGAGATGTATTATCTTAATAGATTCAACAACTATGAAGATCTGGAAGCAGCAGTTGAAGAATACATACATTATTACAATACTAACCGATATCAAAAGAGATTAAACTGTATGACGCCTTTGGAATACAGACAATTCCTGAATAGTTCAGCAGCATAAAAATGACACCAACCATAAGGAAATGATTGGTGTCAGGGATTTTTATTATTTCCACTGTCTACTTGACAGGGGGCAGTTCAAATAGGTGAAGGCTTTTGTTCTTGCTTTTATAAATATTTCATTGACGAAATAATAACTGAAGTTTACTATTATAACTATTAGTCAGAATAATAATTAGGATTTGGAGATGGTGAGATGAGAGCCAGGCAGGAGCGAGAACGGGAATATAGACGGGAAATAATAATTGAAGCTACCGAGCAACTTCTAAATGAGAAGACCTTTGACTCAATTACTATGGACGATATAGCCCTACGCTCTGATTTTTCTAAAGCGTCCATTTATCAGTATTTTAAAAACAAGGAACAATTAATGAATGAAGTCTTTTCTCAGAATTTAAAGGAAAAATGCCAATTAATCGAAGATAAATGTTTGTCTCAGGCTGATCCTATCCAGGGGCTTAGGAGCTATATAATGCTTGAATTCGAATTTATTCAGCAGCATCCATGGATTCCCAAGGTAGTAGCAACCTTTCCCTTTAGAGATTACCGTGTAGATAAGAACATACTTGATTTATACCATCAGAAAAAAAATCTAATATCAAGAATACTCCAGCGAGGCCAACAGGAAGGAGCATTTAATATTGACAATTTGGACGTCATGACCAACATGATCCTTTCTGCCTCAGAAGGAGTTAGTAAATATTTTTATAGTCGTAAATCCTCTAATATTCAAAGCCCGGAAATTGAGCTGTTTATCTCTACCATAATTAAAGGGATATCTAAGGGGGAGCAATAACTAAATGACCAAGCCAAGTACTCAAGCAAATAATTCGGTGGATAATTCAAAGAAAAAATCCCTATTCAAGGGAGTACGTATGGCTCTTTTGGCATTGGTGGTAATCGCCTTAGCCGTATTTTGTATTCGCTGGTATATTCAGCTGAAAACTACTGTGTCAACGGATAATGCAAAAGTGTCTGCAGATCTAGTTAGCATCAGTGCGGAGGTTTCCGGTAGGCTTACCCATGTCTATGCTCAGGAGGGAAACACTGTGGAAACAGGGCAGGTGTTAGCCCAGTTGGAGGATACCCAATATCTTATTAATACCTACCAGGCAGAGGCAGCATGGGAGCTTAGCAAAATAGCCGTTACCAAGCTGGCCAATGATATTACCTCTGCCCAGTTGGCAGTTACCAAAGCAGAAAGTGCATTATCTGCAGCCATAGCACAGGCTGATATTAGTAAGCTAGCTATGGAAGATGCCAAGCGCGTATTGGACAATAACACTGCTTTATACGAGCAGGGAGCGGTTCCTAAGGAAACCTTGGACAGCTATACAATTAAATACGAGACAGCGGTAAAGTCCTTGGAAGCTGCCAATGCTAATGTGAATGCTGCTCAGGATTCTGTGGCAGCTGCTCAAACCCAATTGGATACCTTAAATAAAACAGGCAGTGCCACCTATGCTGCCCAGGAAAAACAAGCCAAGGCGACTTATGATAATTCTCAACTGTCTCTGTCACGTACAACCATTAAATCACCTATTAGCGGAAACGTGGTAAAGGTTGCTGCTTTAGAAGGACAAAATGTAAATTCAGGAACCTCCTTGTTTACCCTTGTAAATCCTGAACGGGTTTGGATATTAGCCAATATTGAAGAGAAAAAGGTAGCACGGATACATATAGGGGATAAGGTTAATATTGTGGTGGATGCATACCCCAATATCATTTTTGACGGACAGGTTGAAGAGATTGCCGGAGCCACCCAATCAAGTTTTTCCATATTACCGACTGAGAACGCATCGGGTAATTTCACCAAAGTAGCCCAGCGATTACCGATAAAAATAAGCGTGGTTCAGCAAGATAATAAGTTAAAGCCGGGTATGTCCGCCGTAGTGACGATTAAGACTCAATAAGTGAGGATTTAATGATGAAAACCGGTGAATTACAGGATAAGGTTAACTGGGCTGCCACTTCGGTGATCATAATGGGTACCTTTTTGCAAGGCCTTACCGGAAGTATCGTTAATGTTGCAATTCCAAAGCTAATGGCTGTCTTTGGTACCAATGCCAATGATATTCAATGGGTGCTTACCGCTTACATGCTGACCCAGGGTATCATAATAGCCCTGGCTGGCTATTTGGGGGACAAATATGGCTATAAGAAAACCTTTGTTGTTGCGCTAATACTATTTACGCTAGGCTCATTCCTATGTGGTGCAGCATTTAATCTTAATATGATGATTATCAGCAGAGTCATTCAGGGTATCGGGGCCGGGATTATCATGCCTTTGGGTATGGCAATGTGTTTCAGGATCAATCCCATATCCAAAATTGGCATGGTGCTTGGCGTTTGGGGTATTGCCGGAATGGCAACTATGGCTATAGGACCATCCCTGGGTGGATATCTAATTGAGGCTGCCAATTGGCGAATGCTTTTTTACATAAATGTTCCAATCGGCCTGCTAGCTATATTTATGGGCATTACTTTATTGTCGGAAACAGAGAAAAAGACAACTTCAGCACTGGATTCTGTAGGCATTGCAACCATCTGCATTGGATTGTTTTGTTTAATATTTGCATTAAGCAAAGGCAATCAGATGGGCTGGGGAGATCCGCTAATTGTCGCCCTGTTGTTTTTTGGAATTATAAACCTGTTTATATTAGTAGTTCATGAACTACGATGCCCAGAGCCGGTTCTAGATATGAGGTTATTTAAAAACAAGCTTTTCACTTTGTCCACTATTATTTCTTCATTTGTTCAAGTGGCTATGATAGTGGCTGTTTACCTTTTTCCACTATTAATGCAGAATGTGCTGGGGCAGTCTGCCATGCAGACCGGACTAATTTTACTGCCCCCTGCAGTAGTTACAGCTATAATGATGCCCATCAGTGGAAAGCTGTTTGATAAATATGGTGCCCGGACTCTGGTCCTTGTCGGTATGCTAATTATGACCGTTTCATCTTACGCCATGAAGGATTTTAATGCCTTAACATCTTTTGACACCATGATGTTTTGGTTATCCATCCGGGGAATAGGAATTGGCTTAGCACTAGCACCGGCTATCAATGTGGGGATGGTAGGAATTCCTAAGGAGTCTACCGGTACAGCCTCTTCCCTGGGGAATGTCATTAGGAGCGTAACAACCACATTTGGAATCGCCCTCATGACCAATCTGATGCAATCACGCAGTACCTATCACTCTGCTAATTTAGCTCAGAGTGTGGTTTTGGATAATCCCGAAGGTTTGAATATGATTTCCGTCTTTCAGGGAATAGGGTTAAATGCGGGTCTTGGGGAACAAGGAGGACAGATCCTTAGTATGTCTGTACTATACAAGTATTTAGCCCAGCAATCCATGGTGATGGCTATCTCAGACTGTTTCATTATAGGTGCTGTTTTGTGTTTTATAGCATTTGTTCTAACTCTATTCTTACATGATAGGAAGAAAGAGAAAATTAGCATTAGCATTCCCAGGACAGAAATGAAAAGAGCTTAATGCTAAGTAAATAGAGACCTTAACTATAAAGCTGTAGCTTTGGAAATAATATGAGAAGGCATTTTATTGGGTTGATTTATAGAAGAAGGAGGGTTTTCAAAATGATCGGGGTAGAAATTGACATGGTTGTTACAGACAGCTTGAAAGCATTGGAATTATACGAAAGAGTGTTTGATATCGAACGTGTTGAGGTTACAGCTTTTCCCAAAGGTGAAAATGAAGTCATTTTTACATTATACGGGGTACGTTTTCACATGTTGGATGAGAACCCGAAATTTTATTTGAAAGCACCAAAACCAGATGAACCCAAAGCGATTTGGTTTAACATCCTTGTCCCTGACATCAAGGACACATATTCAAAGGCAATCAGCTTGGGCTGTACAGAGCTGCAACCGGTGACCGAACTGCCTGATTACGGAGTTTCCAATGCTATATTTATAGATTCCTTCGGCTATCAATGGATGCTTCATCAATTGCACAAAGAAGTAAGCTTTGAAGAACGCACACGACTTTGGGAGGAAAAAAGATAATTTAAAGCCTCCCTAAAATTTGTGCTTATTAAAATCTGAAATAGCGGGCTTTTCTATCCAGCCTTTAGCAGGGAAAATCAGGAACCATGTTGAAGAACGCTTAAAGACAAGGTATCTACCCCTATGATCAAATAGGAGTAAATTAATATGAAAGAAATAAGGATAGATAAAATTAAGAGCACAAATGAATTATCCTGTTTTGTTGACATTATAAGGAAATCCTTCGCAACTGAGGCAGAAAATTTTGGCCTTAATGAAAAAAATGCACCAACAAATGGAGCATTTATCAATGAAACTACCTTATTTAATATTTTCAAAGATGCAAAAACCTTTGGGGTTTATTTAGGCACAGTTCCTATTGGCTTCTTTGCATTGAAGCATGCCAAGCTTGGAACATATTATCTAGAGAAACTATGTATATTACCAAACTATAGACATAATGGATATGGAAAAGATATTTTAAACTATTGTGAACAATATGTGTTGAAAAATAGAGGTGTTAGGATATCCATAGGAATAATCAATGAGAATAGTATTTTGAAGGAATGGTATATAAATAATGGTTATTATGAAATAGAAACAAAGAAAATTGGTCATTTACCTTTTACCGTATGCTTAATGAACAAAGAACTAACTTCCGAATCTGAGTGATTGTCATACTGAATTGACAATTAAGATAGTCAATGTTATGATCCAATATATTAAATATTAGGAGGCTCGTTATCTATGTTACACTCCATGCGTATTAAATAAGCTGGTAATAAAAAAGCCTTATCCACGATTGTGGGCTTTTTTGAGATGCTTATTATTACGTATGTAGACATAGATCGCGATTAGGATAGCTTTTTTGTTATACCTTGTATCGCCGTGTTCTCTCTCGTAATAAATGCAGATCTAAGCCCGCATTGTGGACTAGATCTGTTTTTTATTTCCAAAATATCAGTTTTTAACATTAGAAAGGAGCTAAACTATGCGATACACGCATTGGTACTTCTTTTTTATATAGTCCTTGCTTCTTAAATCGCAGGCTATCCTGCGAACAGAAAACTGCGATTTTTGAAGGAGGCAACAATGATGGAATTATTGATAAAAGCAAAAGATATTTATGTGGAATATATGGGCCGTGATATTTTAGACATTGATGACTTGGAGCTTTATGGTTATGATAGGATAGGTCTTGTTGGTGGGAACGGAGTAGGAAAGAGCACGTTGATAAAATTGCTGCTAGGTAAACACCCTATAGCACATGGCAAAATTGTTCGGAAGGGCAATTTCACCTATATCCCACAGTTGGATGATGTAGCTATACAACAGGCGAAGGACTACGCTTTAATGGGCAAGCTAGGAATTGACCATTTAAAAGAAAAATATATGAGCGGTGGCGAAGAGACTCGGCTTAAAATTGCACAGGCTCTGTCTGGAGAGGTACATGGTATCTTTGCCGACGAACCGACGTGTCACCTGGATCAGAATGGCATTGACATTTTGATCAATCAGCTTAAATATTACTCTGGCGCTTTGCTTGTTATAAGTCATGACCGTTATTTCCTTGATCAAGTTGTCGACAAGATTTGGGAGTTGAAAGAGGGAAAGATTACCGAGTATTGGGGCGGATATTCCGAATACTTGGCCCAAAAGGAAGAAGAACGACAAAACCTAGCTGTACAATATAAGCAGTTTACCGCTGAACGAGACCGTTTAGAGAAAGCAATTACCGAAAAAAAGAGTCAGGCTCGGAGTATTGACAAAAAGGCGAAGGGAGCTTCAAGAAAAAATAACTCTGAAGGCGGCGGACGACTTGGCCATCAAAAGACGATGGGCAGCAAGCAAAAGAAGCTCCATAATGCCGCTAAAAATATGGAGCATAGAATCGAATGCCTTGGTGATTTGAAGCCTCCCGAAGTCATTCGTTCCGTTCGATTCCGGCAGAGTAATTCCTTGGAACTTCACAATCCGTTCCCGATCACGGGTAAAGAGATTTCTAAACAGTTTAGAGAGAAGGTCATTTTTGATAAAGCATCTTTCCAATTTCCGTTGGGTGCTAAGATTGCAGTAACAGGTGCAAATGGAGCAGGTAAAACGACACTTTTTAAAATGATATTAGATCGCGAAGATGGCATTTCCTTATCGCCTAAAGCGGAAATCGGCTACTTCGCCCAAAACGGGTATAAGTTTGACCGTAATCAAGGTGTTATGGAGTTCATGTTGGAAAACTGTGATTACCAGGCATCTGAAATTCGCGCTGTACTGGCATCTATGGGATTTTCTTCTAATGATGTACGCAAAGAGTTGTCTGTTTTAAGTGGTGGCGAAATCATTAAATTGCAGCTTGCTAAAATGTTGCTGGGACAATATAACATTTTACTAATGGATGAGCCTAGCAATTTTCTCGATCTTCCTACAGTGGAAGCACTAGAAAATTTAATGAAAAACTATGCTGGTACAATTATTTTCATATCCCATGATGTCCGTTTGTTGGAGAATGTGGCTGATTTAGTTTATGAAATTAAGGATAAAAAAATATTTCTGAAGGCTTAATTTGTTTTGAGATATCGTTTCTGAATGGATGATAATAAAAACACTCTCACAACACCAGGGATACTGCTCAAGGTAGTATCTCTGGTGTCGGTTATTACTTAGTTACAATAAACCCTTAACAAAAAAGTTGCTTTATACATTTCTAACCTATTAATAGATGGGATATAATAACATATTGACTTAGAGTTATTTCCTAGTAAGAAAGTAGATCCCCCAAAAATAGTACAGGAGAATCGACGATGAAGGTATTATATTATGATTGCTTTTGCGGCATTAGTGGTGACATGAATTTAGGTGCATTGCTGGATTTAGGAGTTGATGAGGACTATTTAAGGCAGGAGATATCTAAACTAAATCTGGATACTGAATATGAGCTGCATATAAAAAAGGATAACAAAAGAGGAATAAGTGGAACCAGAGTGGATGTAGTCTGCCACCATAATCATGAACACCACCATAATGAAGCACAGACCTCACATAAATCACAAAATAGCCATAACAACCATGAACATAGAAATTTAAAGGATATTGAAAATATAATCATAAACAGCAACCTGAATGATAAAGTAAAAAACTTAAGCCTAGCTATTTTTAATAAGGTGGCAGAGGCCGAGGCAAAGGTTCACGGAAAGCCTTTATATGAAGTGCATTTTCATGAGGTAGGGGCTGTTGACTCTATTATTGACATTGTTGGAGCGGCTGTGTGCATTGAATTCCTAAAAGTAGATAAAATAATGGCCTCTTCCGTCCAAGTGGGAGGAGGTTTCGTAAAGTGTGCCCATGGAATTATACCGGTTCCTGCTCCGGCAACCGTTGAAATTTTAAAGAATGCTCCTGTGAAATTCGGTATAGTGCCTTTTGAGACCACTACTCCTACCGGTGCAGCAATATTGGCAGCTAACGTATGTACCTTTACAGATCATATGACCCTTTCAATAGAAAAGGTCGGTTACGGGATAGGTCATAGAGAGCTTGAGATTCCAAACGTTTTAAGAATATATCTTGGCTACCAGGATAGAGATGAAGCTAGAGAAGAGCAATATATATTGGAGACTAATATTGATGATATGAACCCGGAACTCTACGGTTATATTGAAGAAAAGCTTTTCGCTCAAGGGGCCTTGGATGTATTTAAATCGGCAATTACTATGAAAAAGGGCCGGGCCGCCACTAAACTTAGTGTATTGGTCAAGGAGATACATGAAAAAAGCGTAGTTGATGTAATTTTTAGAGAGACGACTTCCATAGGTGTTAGAAAATACAAGGTTGAAAAAATTATGCTGCCCAGAGACTTCATAAAGATAAACACCAAATATGGAAGTGTAAATGTGAAAAACGCATATTATCAAGGCGAAAAGGTGAAGTATAAACCAGAGTTTGAGGACTGCAAAAGGATTGCTATTGAAAGAAACATCCCCATTGCCAAGGTCTACCAAGAAGTTCACAAAATTATGGAAGCTGACAATAATTGCTAAATAATGAAACTCTGGCAATATCTCTGAGTGGAAAGAGGGAGGGAGGAAATTGATGAATAAAGCCGAGATAAGAAAACTGCTGCTAGAGGTAAAGAATAATGAAATAGAAGTCGAAGCAGCCTTGGGGGTGATTGAAGACTTACCTTATAAGGAATTTGGATTTGCTAAGATTGATAATCACCGTGAATTACGGTTAGGATATCCAGAGGTTATCTATTGTGAAGGAAAAACTGTAGAACAAGTGACAAGCATCATCCAATTCATGCTTACTAAGGATAATAATATATTAGCAACCCGAGCTAACGAAAAGATGTACGAATCAGTAAAATATATCTGTGCAGAAGCCAAATATAACCCCCTGGGAAGAACTATCACTATTCGAAAAAAAGAAGAACAGCTCACAGACAGCTATATTGCCATTGTTGCAGCGGGAACTTCCGATATGCCGGTAGTGGAGGAAGCAGCAGAAACAGCAACCATTTTGGGCAATCGCGTGGAAAAGATAATGGATGTGGGAGTTGCAGGTATACATAGACTTTTTTCAAAAATAGACACCATACGGGGAGCAAGGGTAGTTATCGTAGTTGCAGGCATGGAAGGAGCCCTTGCCAGTGTTATAGGAGGACTTGTTGATAAACCCATTATTGCAGTTCCAACCAGTGTAGGTTATGGGGCAAACTTTGGTGGTCTTGCGGCATTGTTAACTATGCTGAACAGTTGTGCTAGCGGTGTGAGTGTAGTTAATATTGATAATGGTTTCGGCGCAGCTTATTGCGCCAGCATAATTAATAAATTATAGGAAAAACGAGAATTCAATATGCTGCTATTCCTGGGGACCAATACCAATTAAGAACCAATTAAATAAAGCTTCTATTGAAAAACCAATAATCGCCCCTATTCCACCACCTACTAAGCCATTAATAATCGGGTTGCCCATGAAAGTCCACCATATTGTTCCCAAGGTCATACCTACCACCAAACCAATATAAACACCCGCATTTTTTATTGAAGCCCTTTTGGTGTTTTCATCAATAGGTAAATTTGTATTATTATCTATGGCATATCTATAGGCCTGCCATATTGAGAAGCCATAAATACAGGGGTAAAAGAGTAACCATTGAAAATCAAGAACACTGAGGGATTTACCATAATCACCGTTAAAGGCATGATAAATCCCTATATTTAGATTGGCCATAACATTAATAAGAAACTCGCTAACGAGAAATAACACAGCAGGTAAATAGTCTCTGTTATATATTTGGCCAAATCCTGGAAATAGTGTAGACCAGGCCATAGCTATCCAAGGGTTACGATATTTTATTTGATGATTAGATAAAGTCATATGCATGAAATTATTTTAGCCAATTTTAATCAAAGTAACCTATAAGAAATCTAAAAAATTAAACCGAAATATATTAATAATACAGAATGGTATCGGTCATAAATTAACGCTATTCTTTTAATTGCTTAATATATGTTACGGGAGTAATACCATACATCTTTTTAAATTCGTGAATCAAATGGGCCTGGTCGTAAAATCTTAATTCCTCACAAATCTCAAACACGTCCACGCCTTTACTTAACAATCTTTTTGCTTCAGCTACTCGATATTGTAGGTGGTATGCAGCAGGTGTAGTTACATATAATTTCTTAAATTTTCTTATTATAGTAAATTTATTTAATCCGGTAATTTGCTGGAGTTTATCTAAGGTTATTACATCATTGACGTGACTTATTATATATTCATGGATTGTTTTGGCTATATCCCTTGCATTTGTAGCACTGGTTTCCGAAATATCTTTTTCTCCAAACTCTAACAATAATTCAATAAGTATGTTTTCCAACGTGTCTGGAATCTTTTCTGTTAGTAATTGTTCAATAAAGCCAATCAATTTCTGGACTTGATTCCCAGTTAACTTTTTTGCTTGATTAAAGCTTACTAAATCGCCATAGTAAGATGGATCAACAAATAACATTACATATGCCCAGTGATTGATATCGTTTGGTGCACATCTGTGAGTCATCAGAGGTGGTATAATTATTCCATCCCCTGATCCATAAAGGATATTCCTGTCGTTTAAGGTTAATTCTGTAGATCCTTCAACTATATACCCTATAGAAAGTTCATTATGCACATGGGATTTATATGCATGGGGGATGTTTCTACACTTCTTAATCTCCACGCCTTTAATAATGCTTCTGCTAAATTCAATATATCTGTCTTGTTCAATACTGCTCATATGTTCCATGTCTGAGTATTCAAATTTAATGCACTTTCCTTCCGAATTCATTGTCTCAAATGAAAGAGCATGATATTTTTGGGTAAAATGAAATGATTAATTGAAAAAAAGTTAATTATAACTATATACATGGTAGGCTAACAAGGTAGCTGCTTTCGAAGGGCTGAACCGGGGTATCGAAAAAATTGAACCCTTCCTAGTTTAATTATAGCAGATAAAAAATGGTCAATATAGACTATTCATTCTCATTTACTACTGCTAAAATGCAATAGAACTTATATGCCAAGATGGTTAGGAGAGATGTAGAATGAGATCCTTGGTTCTAGGCTTTCAAGATATAGAAAAAACACAGCTTTTACTCGTTGGCGGAAAAGGATTAAATTTAGGGGAATTATCAAAAATTCAAGGCATACAAGTGCCAGCAGGGTTTTGTGTTACAACCGTGGGATATCAAAAGGCCATCGAACAAAATGAAACACTTAAGGCATTGTTGAAGCAGTTAACACTGCTAAAGGTAGAGGAACGAGAGCAAATTGGTGAAATCAGCAGGAAGCTTCGACAAATCATTATGGAAGTGGAAATTCCTACCGAGGTTGTCAAAGGAGTTGCTCATTATCTCTCCCACTTTGGAGATGAACATGCTTATGCAGTGCGATCCAGTGCCACTGCTGAGGATTTACTACAGGCCTCCTTTGCCGGTCAACACGACACCTATTTAAATATCATCGGCAAAGATGCAATCTTGCAGCATATCAGCAAATGCTGGGCCTCCTTATTTACCGAGCGTGCGGTAATCTACCGCATGCAAAACGGATTTGACCACAGCCAGGTTTATTTATCCGTTATTGTGCAAAGGATGGTTTTCCCCCAGGCTTCAGGGATTTTATTTACTGCTGATCCGATTACTTCTAACCGTAAGCTGCTATCAATTGATGCAAGTTTTGGACTTGGAGAAGCACTGGTCTCTGGCTTGGTATCTGCGGATTGTTATAAAGTACAGGAAGAATCAATCATTGATAAGCTGATAGCAACCAAAAAAATCGCTATCTATGGACTAAAAGAAGGCGGCACAGAGACACAGCAGCTCCAACCTGATCAGCAAAAGACACAAACCCTTACTGACCAACAGATTTTAAAACTGGCACGCATAGGAAGACAGATCGAGGCTCATTTTGGTTGCCCACAAGATATCGAATGGTGTTTGGCTGATGATACATTTTATATTGTCCAGAGTCGGCCAATCACTACCTTATACCCCATCCCCGAAGCAAATGATCAAGAAAATCACGTCTATATATCCGTCGGTCACCAACAAATGATGACCGACCCCATGAAACCATTGGGAATATCCTTATGGCAGTTAACAGCTTTTCGACCCATGAGTAAAGCCGGTGGAAGATTATTTGTTGATGTCACTCAAATGCTGGCTTCACCTAACAGCAGACAAAATTTATTAGATAACATGGGCCAACACGATCCGCTTATAAAAGACGCACTTATGACTATAATAGAGCGAGATTTTATAAAATTGTTACCAAATGATCAAAAAGAACAGGTTCCCGATAGCAATAAAGGTATGCAATCTTTGGATTTTCAAGCACCTAGTGAAAAGGACCCGACCATCGTTGCTGATTTGATTAAGGGTAGTCAAACATCGATAGAACAGTTAAAGCAAAACATCCAAAGGAAATCAGGATCGGATTTATTTGATTTTATTCTGGAAGATCTCCAGCAATTAAAGAAGAATTTATTTGACCCCAAAAGTGTAGCTGTATTTATGTCTGCTATCAATGCTTCAGCCTGGATCAATGAAAAAATGAACCAGTGGTTAGGTGAAAAAAACGCAGCAGACATCCTTTCGCAATCGGTACCAAACAATATTACTTCGGAAATGGGGCTGGAGCTATTGGATGTGGCAGATGTGATTCGTCCTTATCCAGAGGTAATTAATTATTTACAACATGTAAAAGATGATAGCTTTTTGGATGAACTGATTAAGTTTGCTGGTGGACAGAAAACCCAAGACGCTATCAATGCTTATCTCAGCAAATACGGCATGAGATGTGCCGGAGAGATCGATATTACGAAAACCCGTTGGGGCGAAAAACCAACTACACTTATCCCTATGATTCTCAGTAACATCAAAAACTTTAAGCCCAATGCTGGCAAGGGGATCTTTGAGCAAGGGCGACAGGAAGCACTAAAAAAAGAACAAGAGTTATTAGATCGATTGAGGCAATTACCGGGTGGTGAACAAAAAGTCCAAGAAGCAAAACGAATGATCGACCTAATACGTAATTTCATCGGTTATCGCGAATACCCCAAATATGGCTGGATGCATCGCTACTTCGTTTATAAACAGGCCTTACTGAAAGAAGCCGAACAACTGGTACAAGAGGGCGTAATTCATAAAAAAGAAGATATCTACTATCTTACTTTGGAAGAATTTCACGAAGTCGTACGAACACATAACCTGGATTACCAGATCATCAACAAAAGAAAAGATGAGTACAATTTATATGAAAAACTAACTCCTCCACGTGTTATCACATCTGATGGTGAAATCATTACAGGTGAGTATAAACGAGAAAATCTCCCCGCCGAAGCCATTGCAGGTCTACCTGTTTCTTCCGGAGTTATAGAGGGACGAGCACGCGTCATCTTAAACATGGAAGATGCTGACCTAGAAGCCGGAGATATATTAATTACCACCTTTACTGACCCTAGCTGGACACCGCTTTTTGTATTAATAAAAGGCCTAGTCACCGAAGTTGGCGGACTGATGACCCACGGAGCAGTAATCGCACGTGAATATGGCTTACCAGCAGTTGTCGGAGTGGAGAATGCTACCAAACTGATAAAAGATGGGCAACGAATTCGCGTGCATGGGACAGAAGGGTATATCGAAATATTGTAATTGCTGAATACATCCAGCTTTAATTAGCAGCACCGCTCAGTTATGCTTTATGTATGAGCCAAGAGGGCATGTCTATACTCTTGAATGTCATGACCCAAAGACATAATGTACGAAGATAAACAGGCTTACTGAACCTGCACATTAGTGTGGGTTTTTTGCATTATATATATCCTATATATGCACCGAATAATACTTCGTTGTATTTTCTTTGCTTTCGACACATTTCTCAATCTTTCTCTAATTTTGAATGATAAAATATTTTAACTACAAAATTTTTATGACTTTTTTAGTGAATGGCAATAGTCATAGGGGAGTGCCATTGTGTCTATAATTGGCAGTTCTTGAAGTTTAACATCATGGCTAATAATAGAATTTTTTTAAACGTTAAAATAATATAGTGCTTTGTATGGGTAACGAGGGAGGAATGAATATGTCAGTTGAAATATCTGGACCTAAGGGATATGACTTTCAGTACCTGAATTCACTTTTATTTGCGTTAGAATACTTGGATAAAGACGAAGTAGAAATATATGTAGAAAAGAAAAATGGAGAAGATTCCCAAATTGTTTTCAGTCAAGACGGAATAAAATATATAATTGATATTCAAGTGAAGAATAGAAGTGAGGAGATAGATCTACAAAGTTTTGCCGATTGGATAAGCCATTTTGAAAACAGAAGCGTAAATTCCAGCCTATTGAATAAGTTGGATAAAGATAATAACAGGTATGCTGTATTTATTTCTGACGCGAGAAGTAAAGATGATGTTAGCCTATTTGTTGATGAAGGAATAATTCATACAGAATTAAGTATTGGATTTAATAACGAATACTTAAATAAGATAAAGGGATGCATAAAGAATTGCTATTCAGATAATAGCTCTACAAGTATATCTAGAAAAAACTTTTTAGAAAAATTTATAGATAGTATAACAAATAATCATTTTCGAAATATATTGAGAAAAATAAAATTGAGAGAAAGATACACGGAATCCTACTCGACAGAAAGAATAAAATCCTTATTAAATAAAAAATTCTACATATCTCAAGGTAAAACTGATGATGTAATAATTGAGTTGATAGATAAGATAAGACATAGTAGAGGTACTGATATTTCCATTACTACTGAACTAATACATATAATTGATAAACATAGTGGAGAAATTCTTTTAAATAGAAATGAAAACTATATTAAAAGGATAGAGAGTGAATCATGTGAAAGAATTTTAAGCGCTAATAATATTTTATTACTCACAGGTATATCTTTTTGTGGAAAGAGTTACTTAGCAAAAGATATTGCTCAAGAATATCTTGAAAATGGTTATAAAGTTGAGCGAGTGGGTGAACTTTATGGTGATGGGGGAGCTATTTCATTTATTAGACACAGAGGTATTGAAGATAGATTATTGATTTTAGAAGACCCTTTTGGACAGGTTGAAACGAAAAAAGATGCAATAAACATCTTGAATGAAATAAGAAATTTAATACGAGATTCAAGATCAAATAGGAAAATTATTATAACTTCAAGAAAAGATATTCTCCTTGATACAACATCCAAAAAAAATATAGGTGAATGTTCTATTGATTCACATCGCTGGGTTGATTTAACACTGGGTAGTTCAGAAAAAATGATAGAACTATGGGAAAGCTACTACGGGGATTCTGTAGAATCAAGAAAACTATGCAATGATGTAACAAAGTGGCTTCAAGAAACTGAGAAAACCTCATCACTTCAACTAGGACATATAGCAAATATTTATAGTGCTAAGAAAAAGTTGAACGATTTAATAGTATTAGAGCCAGAAGATATAATACGCACTGCCAGGATAGATTCAAATGATTTGGCCGGGATTATTGAGAGAAGAGGAAGTTCAGCAAGTAAGGTTTTTGTAGCATTAGGATTAAGTTGTAACACATATAAAACTGTTACCTTGAATGATTTAGCTTTTATTTTAAGTAATTGTGAAGAAAAACCAGGGATATGCAAAGGTGAAAAAGATTATTCGGAATTTACTTTAGGTCAGGACTTAGAAGATATTAAGCATGATAATTACCCTAAATACGATTTAGATTATAAATTAAATAGTGAATACAAGAATGAACTTAAGTATTTACAGCAGCATGGATATATACAAATTGATAATGTTAAAAGAATTATGTTTGTGCATCCAATCTATCATTTTGCTACGCAACTATTATTTAAAAAACAATTTATAGATATTCTAGAACAGCAGGAAGTTATAGAGTTAATTCGAAAGAGTTTAAGCTCACTCTCGATTAATGCTAACTTGTGTACCCTGACAATGCTTGAAAACTTATATAAAGAAAATCCTGGTATTGAGTTAAAACAACTAATGTTAATTGGAATGGAATCTATTTTCCCTTCTGTTAGGGACAAAATTATAATGTTTTTTGACCGAAGAATAAATGATTTAAATGAATCAGAACAAAAAAGATTTATTGAAGTATTAATGTATGGTCCGAGTATTAAAAATGATGGTATTAGTTGGTATGACGGTATGCCTTACTTTAAGGTTTCAGAAAGAAGAAGATTTTCTTATTTTGATTGGTTACATGATGAAATAAGTAGTGGTGAAATTGACTCATTATCAAAAAAAATAGCTGATGGGATTGATGTTTCCCCTGAAAAAATGTGGAAGTTTTTAAAATCTAGAAATAGTAAAGTTTTATCACTAAGTATTTTAGAGAAAGCGTTATCATATGATGAAAGTTTTATACGTGGAAAAGCAATTAGGTTAATCTTTGAAAATTATGCTTATAAGTTTGAAAAAGTGGATGAATATTTAAATAGTCATGAACACCCTGAAGTTATATATAGTCTATTTAGGGGAGCGCTTAGTTCATGGCGAAGATATAGTAGTGAATCCAGAAGGCTTATATTAAATTATTTTAAAAATTGCTTAAATATCATGTCTGTGGCTATAAGAACAAAAAAATTCTTAGAAAACTTTGAAGATGAATATTCTAGAGAAAGTATCAATTGGAGTAAAGTTGAGGAGAAAGATAAAATTGAATTATGGAATGTATGGCACGAGATTTTCGTAGAATTTCTAAATGAATTTCCTTCTAGATATGTTAGAATGGATGAGCCCCATATGGTAAGAGTCACAGAGCATTCTTTAGAGTATATAAAAAATGAAGAAAAAGTCATCGATTTGTCTAGGGCATGGTTTAACTGGCTAGATAGATATTTACAGTATAATTTACCACATGATTATGGGATGAGTGTAGCTCAGTATCTGATGGATGGGACTGGAAATAAAACTGATTCTAGGGAAAATATTTTTCAATTATTGCTTTCAACTAAAAAAACAAGTTTTATTACAACCAACATTAAGGTTTTCATTGATTGTTGGAATGATTTGTCTGATAAAGAGAAAAGAATGGTATTAGACTTATATAAATCAACCAGAAAGGATGTAAACTGGGTAAAAGCTGTTTCTTTAAACACGAAGACCATTCCATATGAAATCCAAGTTGAAATATTAGGTGAAAGTATTGATAATAAGTCTATATCTGATGTGGTTGATATATTAACTAAAAAAGGTCTTCTGGAACAATGTCTTAATATTCACTGTGGATATCCGCAGCCCTTGTGGTGGAATGGGTATCATCATAACAATTATATATTGTGGGATGCTGTTATAGTAGAAGTCTTGAGGAGGAATGAATTAAACAAAACATTTTATATTGCTTTACGAGAAGTAATTGATTTGTTGTACAATTATGACGATAGAAGGATTGCTAATATTAATGATATATATGAAGAAGATTTATTAAAGAGTCCAGAAAAAAGGAAGTTGGCATTTGAAACTTTGCTAAATGTAACAGTTAATCAAAATCAATGTAATAAAGAATTATGGGATTTATTATTTCAATATAGTTCCCAAGAAGAAATAGAATTCTATTTTGATAAGATAGCTGAAGATATTGAGCTAGTTCAATATTACCAAATTGGCGAAGGAGATATATTTGCACTATTTGATAAGTCAATGATTTTTAAAAAAATTTATCCACGACTAGAAGTTGACAATCTTATAAAAAGCCTTGTAGAAAGTATGTTCACTTTATATAAAGTGATAAACGATAGTAAGAATACCTTAGAAGGTTTTAAGGATAAAGAACTCAGCTCATCTATTCAAAAAGTGAATGAAGAAGAAATTTTAAAGAGAAATGATGAGTTGGAAAAGCTTAAGACTAGTTTTATAGTGAGTGCAACCAAGATATATAAGGATAATCCCCCAAGACTGTTTTTTAGTAACAAATTAGTGGAAGGTGTTATGAAGAAAATGGAGATTACTTCTTTTGAACTAGAAGAATTGATTGAGAAAAATCGCGTCAGACTAATAGAAATTACAAGAGATTTAAGACAAAAGTATGATGACCATTATGACTTAATAGATTGGATTAATTAATGCATAGGGATACTTATAAGAATGCTATATCGAGCACACCATATAAAAAAACAACAACTTCGGATTATCCATATACCTAGGCTAATTAATTATTGGAATATTTACAGTAAGTTCATAATTTAAGGCGAAATATTATGGGAGAATATACAAGAGAAGAATTATAAGGAGATCTACAAATTGTTTCTTCAGTTATCAGTATTTGTGGAGGGTACCTCTCAGCAAACACCGTACCTTTTGTAAGGAATAATTTTGAAACAGGCAGGAATTGTCTTGGAGGTAGATGAGATTGGGTAATTCTGAGCTTATACTATCTAGTATTAAAAATATAGATAGACTGGTAAAATCACATATAAAAAGCCTATCAAAGCCCATGGATTCATGGCTTGAAGAGAGATTGCTTGAGTCTGTTAAATCCTCCTGGTGAACTGGTTTGAGGAGAAAGGGGCGAGGGCTATGTCAAATATAGAAGAAAACCTTGCAAAGTCACTAACTGC
>NZ_JARPTC010000035.1:0-18128 GCF_030577015.1 Desulforamulus aquiferis
CCTGGTATTTGGTTTCGACGGAACCAATGTTCAGCCCATCACAACGGACGAAGACGGCCGGCTAGAAATTGCCAGCATCTCTGACTCTGTTACCATTACTGCCGCTGATTTAGATATCCGGGACCTCTGTGCCGATAATGACAACGTCCTGGTATTTGGTTTCGACGGAACCAATGTTCAACCCATCACAACGGACGAAGACGGCCGGCTAGAAATTGCCAGCATCTCTGACTCTGTTACCATTACTGCCGCTGATTTAGATATCCGGGACCTCTGTGCCAATAATGACAACGTCCTGGTATTTGGTTTCGATGGTTCTGATGTCCAACCTATTAGAACCGATGACGAGGGAAGACTAGAGGTAATATCTAACATCACCCCTACTTACACTGAGGAAGAAGCGGAAGATGTTACCACAGACGATGACTTCACCGGCCTTGCTTACGTTGACACCTCCACCCAGGTTATGTATACCTACTTTGTTTATAATACTGGTGCCAACTCTGCAGACGTTAGATTAGATGTGAGCCCAACAGGTGAGGATGAAGTATTTTATATCGATGTAGCTGCCCGAACCCTTGCTTCTGGTGCCACCGACACCTTTGTGGCCAGAACCTTTTTGAGATATACTAGACTGTCCTACAGATCAACCACTCCGACTGAGCCAACAATCCTGGATATTTATTTTCAATCTCAATCAAATTAATGCGGCCTAACATATTATTTCCTCGTTAACATGTGAATATCCGCAAGCATAGGATAACCTGAGGCATTAGTTCTCAGGTTTATTCTTTATGAAAATGGGTGAGTTAAGTGAAGGATACTCAGAAGCTTAGTCTTTGCATGATCGTTAGAAATGAGGCGGCAAACTTAGCAAGGTGTTTAGCCGGTGTAAAGGATTTAGTAGATGAAATAGTTATTGTAGATACTGGTTCCATAGATAACACTTTAGACATTGCCAAGGAATTTGGGGCTCAGATTTTTACCTCTGAATGGCAAGAAAATTTTAGTACTGCTAGAAACTATTCTCTGGCCCAAGCCACCGGCGATTGGATCCTATATCTTGATGGAGATGAAGAATTAATAGATGTTAACAGGGAAACTATTGTACACCTGTTAAACCAACCAGTGGAGGGCTATTATTTCACAATAATAAATCCAACCACAAATCAGCCTGGTGGTCAAAGTATCCGGCACGTCAATCTTCGCCTGTTTAGAAATAATCCTAAATACCGATTTACAGGTGCTATTCACGAGCAAATAATTCCTTCTATACTAGCCGCCAAGCCCCAAGCCAAGCTAATAAATTCTAAACTAAAAATATATCATCATGGTTACCAAACACACTCAATTGAAGAAAAAAACAAAAACCTGCGCAACCTGAATATTATAAAAAAACAGGTGGAAAAGGAACCTAATAACAACTTTTATCTATATAATCTCGGAGTAGCACTATACCAAACAAATGACCTAGCAGGTGCCATTGATGCCTGGGAAAAAACACTCGAAAATCTAGATATTACCCTTGGCTATGCACCCACCCTATTCCGCAATTATATCATCTGCCTAAATCAAGCTAATCAACCAGGGAAGGCCTTAGAGATTATAAAAAAGGCCACTAGCTATTTCCCCAATTATACCGATTTATACTATCTTAAAGGTCAATCCTTAGAAAAACTAGGTGAATACCTAAAAGCCAAAAAAAGTTACCAACTTTGCTTAGAATTAGGGAATGCGCCGGAACATTATGTGACAACCACCGGCGTAAGCAATTACCTGCCACACAATAAGCTGGGACAGTTAATGGAAAGATTGGATGAATTTGAAGAATCAGCCTACCACTATTTGAAAACCTACCTGGCAAATCCAGATTACCCCGAGGTCATGGAGAACCTCGGCCGTGTGTTATTAAAAGTATTAACAACCCCCCTAGATTTAAGGGAATACCTCTTGGATAACATTATTAATCCAAATCCTTCCCATTCCCTTAAATTGGCTGAAATTCTTTACTCAGCTGGCGACTACCCTGGCTGTTTATTGTATCTGGAGCAGTGTAATATGTCCATAGTTGGGGTTAGGGAGCTAAGATTAAAAAGCTACCTAGCCATGGGCCGGTTGGATCAGCTAGAAATAGAATTAGAAAATCAATACGGAGATTCTCCAGGGGAAAGTTCCTTCCAGCTAGGAAAATTTCTTTTTGATAATAATTATATCTTAGAGGCGGCAGACCACCTGTTAAAGGCATTGACAGCAGGAATTGAAACAGGTGAACTCTATTTTATGCTTAGCTGTATCTGTTGCCAAAGGAATGTTCTTTGGGAAGCTGAGCAGCTAATACAAAGGGCTATCAATACCGATCCTGAGAGACAAGAATATCACGAAAAAATGATTGATATTTTACTTCAACAAGCTATCGAAACTTTAAAAGCAGCCATAGACATATTTCCAACTAACAACTCCTTCAAAGACCTTCTTTCTTCACTCAGAGACATAAATCTACCGGGGAGTAATGATTAAAATGGTATGTATCAGTTTATGTTTGATTGTTAAAAATGAAGAAGAGAACCTGCCTAGATGTCTCTCAAGCATTAAGGATTATATAGACGAAATCATCATTGTTGATACAGGCTCGGAGGATAATACCATACAAATTGCCCTTTCGTTCGGAGCCCGTGTTATCGAAGAAGCCTGGCAAAATAATTTCAGTCATGCTCGAAATGTCGGACTTTGCCAGGCCAAGGGGGAATGGATACTCTTCCTGGACGCAGATGAAGAAGTTATGCCGGATAATTTATGGCAACTAAGGGATCTCCCTTCTCAAAATGCAGATGGCTTCTTCATACAAATCCTTAATAGGGACGATAAAGGAAACACCATCAAGCAGTCAGCCCTCCGTTTATTTCGAAACAATCCCTTGCACAGATTTCGAGGTTCAATTCATGAGCAAATCATAGACTCTATTTTAGAGCATAATCCAGAGGCCCAATTTCAACACCTTGATCTTATTGTTAAACACACCGGCTACCAGGGCAAGTCAATTACACAAAAGGATAAGATTCAAAGAAATCTTAGTATTTTAAATTACGAGTTTGAGCAGGGAAACCAAAGCCCCTTTTTACTTTTTAACTTAGCCACCGAATACCTACGTTCAGGTGATTTTCCCAAGGCTCTTCATTTTTATGACCTTGCCGAACCACAGCTTGAGCCCTGGGTTAGTTATAGTCATCTGTTAGGCAAGAAAAAAATACAGTGTTTAATACTGCTGGAGGATTACCAAAGTGCCCTAGAGGTAACAAATGAATACTTGCATTTATATCCGGACTACACAGATTTATTGTTTCTCAAGGCATCTATTTACTATCATAAAAAGGATTTTATAAATTCACTTCAAACCTTTCGGGAATGCCTTAAGCTCGGTGAAGCTCCCGGAAGCTATGTTTCAGAGGAGGGGGTCGGCTCCTTTAAAGCCGAAAGGTCAATCAATCGTATTCTTGAGCTATTAAAACAAAGTGATATTCCTGAAAAAAGGGCAGACCTAAGCCTATGCTTGATAGTCAAAAACGAACAAAAAAATATTGCCCGGTGCATAAAGAGCGCCAAGGGAGTGGCAGACGAGATCATTGTGGTTGATACAGGTTCCCAGGATCATACAGCTACCCTTGCCCGCAAACTTGGGGCAAGGGTCTATAACTTCGACTGGTCAGGAAATTTTGCAGAGGCGAGAAATTTTTCCCTGGCAATGGCCAGGAGTGAATGGGTATTAATCCTGGATGCTGATGAAACCCTGCGCCTTGAAGAACATAAACAAATTCGGGATATCATTAACAAAGCTGGCGATACCCAAGGCTTTTATCTTAAGCTAATTAATTATTTTGGCACTGTAGATCCCGATGATTATGTGGTAGACGCCGTATGTCGATTATTTAGAAATCAACCTGAATATCAATTTGCCGGAGCCATTCACGAAAATATTTCCCAATCTATTATTGGAGCTGCCGGTTCAGCTAGCATTGTCCCTACAGAAATCCATATTGACCACTGGGGATATTTAACCAGGCCAATACTCAAAAAGAAAAATATTCGAAATACGCAAATTTTGCAGCAGGAGGTAGTAAAAAATAACGACCCCTATACCCTGTATGCTATGGGTACAGAATTTTTTCAACAAGCACAATACAAAGATGCTTCTTCCTACTATTGCGAGGCCCTCCGACAACACTGCGACGACGGAATGCTATCCGACCTATATTTTAAAACAGCCATCTGTTACTTAGAACAAGAGCAATATTATCAAGGAGTGGAAATGGTAAAGAGGGGATTGCAGCTATTTCCTGACTTCGCAAGTCTGTGGTATCTCTATGGAATGCTGGAATATCAGCAAAACAACCTGGAAAAAGCTTGTAAAATATGGCAAACAACATTAGCCACGGGTGATCCCCCCTGGCATAAATATACCTTTCCAAAGGGGATTGGCACATTCCGTACAGCTGCAGTCCTGGCAGTTTGCCTTGAAAAAATGGGGCAAAATAAGGAAGCTGAATTGCTGTTAGAACAGTTTTTAGAAAAAAGACAAGGTCTCTTATCCATTGCCCCTCCCTACTACCGTCTATTAGAAAAAAAATATGACTCTAATAAAGCTGTAGAAATACTTATCGAGAAAATTAAACCCCTGGATTTTAGCTGTTGTTTTATCCTTGCGGATGTTTTTAATCAGTTAGGTAGACCTGTCATAAGGCAAGGGTTTATTAAATACTCCCTCGAGCTGTTGATTCAGCAGCCCCTGGAAACAGATTTTATGAAGCTGGCGGGGATGCAGCTAGGAATTATACTAAAAAACTGTGCGGAAGTTATTAAAAAGTTCCCCGCTTCCATATCTACCGACTATAAAATTAAAAAAATCTCTTCTCTCTTTAACTTAGGTGTGGATCTGTCCCAATAAACAAAATATTTGTTAGGAAGGAATGTGTGGCGTGTTAAGTGTATTAATTGCCGGGCCAGTTAGAAAACCTTCTGCCATACTAAAGGAATTTTTATGGTCCTTAGACATATTGGATAAAACTAATTTATCTGTTAGTTATGCCTTCGTAGATGATAACAATGACCTTGAAAGTAAAGAACTTCTGAAGCAGTTTGCCTTAAATAAAGATAATATTGACATAATTCCTGCAAATGCAGATGATTTTTATCATTGCGATGAAACAACCCATCATTGGCAAGAACATCTCATTTGGAAGGTAGCTGCTTACAAAGACAACTTATTAAAGCTGGCCTCAGAGAAAAATTTTGACTATGTCTTTATGGTTGACTCAGATTTAATCTTACATCCCAAAACCCTGGTTCATTTAGTAGGGTTAAGTAAAGATATTGTCAGTGAAGTATTTTGGACCAAGTGGGAGCCTGATTTACCTCCACAGCCTCAGGTTTGGCTGTCTGATTCATATAGAATGTTTCATTCAACAAGAAATGAAAAAATAGCTGCAGGCGAAATAATCAGGCGTAAGAAGGAATTTTTCGAAATGCTTGCCCGGCCAGGCACCTATAAGGTTGGTGGCTTAGGTGCCTGTACTTTAATGAGCAGAAATGCCCTTGCAAAGGGTGCCTCTTTTTCTGAAATATACAACTTGAGCTTTGTGGGTGAAGACCGCCATTTTTGTATCAGAGCAGTTGCCCTGGGTTTAGAACTATACGCAGATACCCATTATGAACCATACCATATCTATCGAGAATCTGAATTAGCAGGTGTCGAGAAATATAAAGAAAGGCTCTATCCCTATTTAAAAGGTGATGATCAATTAGATAAAGGAGCTATGAACAGCATTATACCCTCAAACAAGATCACCCTGGCCATGCTGGTTAAAAATGAAGCGGCTAGGTATCTTGAAAAGGTTTTGAAACATGCTGCCCGTTATATTACACAAGCAATCATTCTAGATGATGCCAGCGATGATAATACCTGTGAGTTATGTCAAAGTATCCTTAATGGCATTCCCTTGACCATTGTATCAAATCCAGAACCAGCCTTTGATAATGAGGTAGTGTTAAGAAAACAGCTCTGGCGTTTAGCAGCTAATACCGACCCAGATTGGATATTAATCCTGGATGGGGACGAGATTTTTGAAGATAAGGCCCTCGAAGAATTGCCTATCCTGGCCAGCCGCAAAGATGTTGATGTATTGTATTTTCGATTATACGATATGTGGGATGAGCTGCATTATAGGGAGGATAAATATTGGCAGGCCCACCGTCAATACCGCCCATTCATGGTGAGATATAAAAAGGGGTTCCCATATAAATGGAAGGAAACACCCCAGCATTGCGGGCGTTTCCCAATAAATATTTCAAAATTAAGTGGAGCAGCCAGTGAATTAAGGATAAAGCATCTTGGCTGGATGAAGCAGGAGGATCGCCAGGAGAAGTATAATCGGTACATGACCTTGGACCCTGAGGGTCGTTATGGTATTCTTGAACAATACTCATCAATATTAGATGAAAACCCTAATCTACTTCCCTGGCTGGAAGAGGAGGAGAAACATACCTCAGATGAAATAAAACCTCCCCCTACTGCCAGTACCAATGGAGGTGATATAATAGTCCACACTATGCCTTTGTTTATAAAGGATAAGCATGATCTTTCATTAGCTAATTCCTGTTTCTCCAGCCTTGCCAAGTATTATCCAGATTCATTGATAGTACTCTTTAATCAGGGCAAATTAACAAACGCAGAGCTTACCAAGTACCTACGCCAGTTCAAACTTCGTTTTCACATATTGGGGAAAGGCTCAATGGTTAGTTTAGCTCTAGCCCGGGGAACCTGTCTCAATTACCTTTGGAAATACCTGCCTGATATTAAGTATATTTCAGAAATAGCCCAGGATATGCTCTTCCCCTCCCATTGGCTGGATGAGATGATTAATTTTTTAAACACCCATCAAGACCAACCCATGGTTTGCCCAGGAATCATTAATTACCGGGGAGAACGATATCCTCAGGAATCAGATAGATTGATCCTGGAGAATATTCCTACCAATGACTTGAACGGCATGAATGAATTTCTCTCCAGTTTATCCATTGAAAAAGAACTAGAAGGTTTTGCATATCCTGTGGTTCACAGGGCAGAGGCCCTAAAGGCTGTGGGAGGATACAATACCAGTTTTTTGAAGGGTCCCCAAGGCTTCGAGAATGACTGTTTGCTGCTTGGCTACCGATATTATATGGGGTTAAAACATAACTGGAAACCCATCTGCTGCTTAAAAACTTATGTTTATCAAGGCTCAACGATTCTACAAACCATCCCCGGCAATGAAGGTGAAGCAAACCTTAAGGGATTAATTCATATGTATGGACTGAAGGGAATAATGGAATTGGAGCAAATTCACCAAAACAATACTTATTATAAAGAACTCTATGAAGAATTATTTAAACAGCTTGGTATAGAAAAATAAAAAACTTTGTACAGACGTGCACAAAGCAAAATCATATTTACCATTAATAATATGATTTGATTATTTATTCACAATTTCATTCCACTGTGTATATGGTATTCTATGGTATTAACATTTAAATTTGGTTTGAGATTGTTTACACATTGTGTAATATAATGGTCATTAAGCAGACATTTAAATGTCATGACAGTGACGTTATTTTAATTTTCTAAATAGTATCATTCTTTTAGAAGATTAAAAGGGGGTTCGTCAATGAGATATTTAGCCATTGTTAATCCTATGACCATGATGTTTGTATATTTTGTGGTGGCTCCGGTAGTAAAAGCCTATAGAAAAGTCAAATGTTCCATTAACCCAAACTCTCCAGAATGTGCAATTAACTAAAATTAGCATATAATCCCTACGGTTTATAGAGCCCCTCTCCTGCCAAGGGCTCTATTTTTCTGCTGTAAAGACCGCTACTCCCTCTTCATTTAAAAACTGCCAATCTCCACGAACACCACACGCCAAAGCACCCAATTCAATATGCAGCATAGCTATGCCACAATCCAATCTTTTAGGAATATTGTAGGTCTCTACTATTGAATCTAGCATTACTATAATTTGTTGATTACCAATATGGAATCTCCAAGGCTGCCTGTTTACCGCCGAAGGGGCTAGCCTTGCCGCTTCCACCGCAAGCTTAACCCAGCGGGGCCATTCGTCCTGGGGCAAACCAGAAACCAATTCTGCTATAGGCAATCTTTTTTTACTCTTAGCCATCCCGGACATTAGTCTTTCTTCTAAGGAATAATTTTTTTTGGTATAGCCTACCGGTGTTACAGCCATAACCCTTTCATTTGGCCCTATACTCAAAGCATTGGCCACCGTCTCAGGTCTGAAAAAACCTCCTACCCAACAGGTTGATAATCCTAGATTAGTAGCCTCTAAGATCAGCCCTTCACCTAGATATCCTAATCTTTCTAAGTGATGGGGAAAACTGGTGTTTGCAATAAAGGCCATATAGGCAGGCGCTCCTTTAATTTTACCGTAAGAACCCATGGCGCCCTTATATATATCACTGGAAGATCTTAATACCAGTTCTGCCCTAGCCTCTGGAAATTTAAAGTCCTGGCATAGGCCTACTAGTTTTTCAACTGCACTTTCATCTAAGGCCTGTTCTTTGAAATTTCTTCGGGAATTCCTTTGACTTATGCTGTTATACCACTCCTTTTTAGGAGCTACCGCTAGGGCGGTGCCCATACAATCCCCTCCAGTTTAAAAGTATTATCGATAATACTTATGCTGGCTCATTTAATATATGTAGTTTTTGGTTTTTAACTATTTTAAATTAAGTTAATTGTTTGGCTTGTTTTGCACCCTTTGATATTCCTTCGCATCCTTTAAATAAAATAAAAGCATTGGTATGAGTATAACAAAGGCACAGGTTAGATACATAAAGGCCAAGCCAACTTCTTTAGACAGGATTCCCAAGAGTATGGAACCTAAGCCGATGCCTAGATCAAAGGCGCTAAAGATTGTGCCATTGGCAGCACCCCGACGAAAGGGTTGGACTTTATTTATGGCCATGGCCATAGCTGTAGGGTGAATAATACCAAATCCCACTCCCATGGCTATGGCAGAGGCAATAAATAAAATTTCCCCTTTAGCCAGAAACAGAAGTACAAAGGCAACAGCTATGGCAATAAAGCCAAGGGCCATTATTTTAATAGGTCCATTCTTGTCAAATTCTTTTCCTGCCCAAGGTCGGATAATAAGAAGGGTTAAAGCATAAATCAGAAAATAAATACCGGGATTACCTACACCAATTTTATTTCCGTATAATGTAATGAAGGATACAATTCCTCCATATACCAGGGCTGTAAAAAACATAAGGATGGAAAGTGAATATACCTTTGACTCAAAGAAGCTGTCAAGGCTTAGTTTCCCCTTAACCTCTATTTTTATATCCTGATGAAAGGATATCCCAAAAAGGGCTAGCAAGCCTATCAACGCCACTACAAAGCCAGCAATGAATAATGAATCAAAGCCTGCATGGTTTAGAATTATTATGCCCAGGGCTGGGCCGGCTGCCATGGCCAAGGTATTTGATAGGCCATAATAACCCATCCCCTCACCTCTTCGGGCAGCAGGTACAATATCTGAGGCAACTGTTCCGGCACCGGTGGTGGTAAAACCCCAGGTAAAGCCATGGACTACCCTGAGAACAAATAAGAGGGTTAGGCTTGTGACAAAATAATATCCTCCCATGGCCAGGGAAAATGCAATCAGTGCCAAAAGTAATACTTTTCTGCGTCCAATGACATCCAGGGCAAAGCCGGATAATGGACGAACCAGGACTGCCGTCAAGGAGAGTACACCAATTATGTAACCGACATTACTCTCATCACCCTTTAATACATCTGTAACAAAAATCGGCAATGTAGGCAAAAGGAAGTAAAAACTCGTAAATATCATTAGATTTGCCAGACAAATGAGTATAAAGTCTTTGGTCCATAAGTTCTGTTTCATGCTTATATATTTCCCCCTTATATTGTAATTTTATTGCGGCAATATTTCCACCGTTAAGTTTATAGAATTTTGCCAATTTTACGACTTTAGCCAGATGATTCTATATTTATTTTGTCAATCCTTAACTTTGCTAAACTGTTTAAATAAATCGCAATTAACATGGCAAAAACTAAGCAGCCTATAGTACCCACTATCACTCCCGACCACTGCCATTTTACCCATAGGGGTCCAAGCATTGTCCCACCTAACCCGCCTCCAAGGTAATAAGCTATTAAATACAGCCCCGATGCCCCACACCTTGCTCCCTTGGCGTTAATGCTGACCCAGGAGCTGGCCGCAGAATGGCCGGCAAAAAAACCAAAACAAAAAAGAGTTAAACCGATAATAAAAATAAAGATATCATCACTAAAGGTAAGCAATAATCCCAGGATAGAAATTATTACGCTGACACCAATGGTCAATGGGTTTCCTAAACGACTTGCCGCTGCACCAGACAGGGTTGAGCTAATGGTCCCTGCCAAATAGGTTAAGAAAATTAACCCTAGGGCTTTGGTGGAAAGTAAGTAGGGTGGAGCAGCCAGCAAGAAGCCCACATAGTTGTACACTCCAACAAAACTGAACATTAAGAAAAATCCAACCAGATAACTACACCTTAATGTTTTATTTTTAAGATGTGCCATCATATCGGTGACACCCCTACCCAGGGAAAAGGGATGGGCCGTGAAGTTTTGGGATTTTGGCAACAGTATAAACAATAGAATACCAGCCACGAGATTTGAAACACCAAAGACCCAAAAGACCTCCTGCCAGGAAAAATGGTAGGCTATAGAACCACTTACTATCCTACCTGTCATTCCACCCAGGGAATTGCCACTTATGTACAAGCCCATTGCCAGGGTTAAACGATTTTTATCAATTTCCTCTGCTATATAGGCCATGGCCACTGATTGAAGGCCGCCCAGCAATAGTCCCTGGCAAAACCTCATTAAAAGAATAAAATTAAAGTCCTGGGCAAAGCCCGCTGCCATAGTTGGAATTGCAGCGGTAACTAGGGCAAAGGTCATCAGATTTTTTCGCCCCAGGGCATCTGAAAGGGGTCCATAGAAGAATAACGATATAGCCATGGCCAACACCACCAGGGAAACCGATAGGCTGGACACAGTAGGAGAAACCCCAAAATGCCCGGTAAAGGTTGGCAGCAACGGCTGGGCAGCATATATATCTGCAAATGTAGCAAAGGAACTAATAAATAGGGACAGTAATGCCCTGATAAAATGTTTATTTGAATGGCACATATTTATTACCTACTCCTATCAATAGCCCCACTCTTGTATCATACCCCCTTATGGGGTAAACTGGTATACTGGAGGAGTTTATTATGATTTTACTACAAGCTAACAATATTAATAAGTACTTTAACGGCAATCAAATATTAAACAATGTAAATTTGACTGTTCAGACAAATGAGAAGGTCGGGTTGGTAGGAGTTAACGGTGCGGGTAAATCCACTTTACTAAAAATTATTACTGGTCAGCTTAGCTTTGATTCTGGTGACCTGTTCCTTGCTACCGGCTTAAACATAGGATATTTGGCCCAGGATACAGGATTAGAATCTAAGAAAACAATTTATGAAGAAATGTTATCTGTCTTTGCAGACTTAGTGGAGCAAGAACAACAGCTAAGATATCTAGAAGAGTTAATGGGTAACCCAGACATAAAGAAATATCCTGATAGGCATCAACGTACTTTGAACCAGTACTCAGTTCTTCTGGATAACTTTAGAGACGCAGGTGGCTACAGCTTCCGTTCCTTAATAAGGGGTGTACTACAGGGCTTAGAATTTCCAGATATTGACAATCATTCACCCATTGAAAAATTAAGTGGCGGACAAAAGACCAGACTAGCTTTGGCTAAGAATCTTCTAATAAAGCCCCACCTACTAATTTTAGATGAGCCTACCAATTATCTTGATCTTAAAACCTTGGCCTGGCTGGAACAATTCCTACAGTCTTACCAGGGTGCTGTGCTGGTTGTATCCCACGACAGGTATTTCCTTGATGCAGTGGTTACAAAGATTGTAGAGATTGAATATGGACAAGCAAATACTTACAAGACAAATTACTCAGGCTTTATAGATGTTAAAGCTCAACAGCAGGAAAGTCAGTTAAAGCAGTATGAGCAACAACTGGAGGTCATTGCCCGAACCAAGGATTTTATACAGCGTAATATGGCTAGGGCATCTACTACTAACAGGGCCAAGAGTCGCTTGAAAGCCCTGGAAAAAATAGAACCGGTAGAAGCACCGGCAGCCAAGCAAAAACATATTTATTTTTCATTCCAGGTGGACCGACAAAGCGGCAAGGATGTACTTCGGGCAGACAACCTCAGTATAGGTTATCCAGGGTTAATATTAGCCGACCAAATTAATTTTACAGTAGAGCGTGGCGAGAGTGTTGCTCTCCTTGGTCCCAATGGTACTGGCAAATCAACCCTATTAAAAACAATCATCGGTGAATTGGAGCCTTTGTCGGGAGTTATTCGTAAAGGTGCTAACCTTAGCATAGGCTATTACGCCCAGGAACAGGAAAAATTAAATCCCACTAAAACTGTTTTAGATGAGCTTTGGGATGAACACAAATTAGTAGATGAAAGGGATATCCGAACAGTTCTAGGTAACTTCCTTTTTCGAGGAGAAGATGTATATAAAAGGGTAAAAAATCTTAGTGGTGGAGAAAAAGCACGCCTATCCCTTTGTAAACTAATGCTCCAAAGGGCCAATTTATTGATCATGGACGAGCCTACTAACCATTTAGATATATTAAGCCGAGAAATACTGGAAAGTGCCCTTATGGACTATCCAGGTACCCTAATTTTTGTATCCCATGATAGGTATTTTCTTAATAAGATGGCCACCAGAATCATGGAATTGACCCCTTTAGGGATTGTCAATTTTCCCGGCGACTATGACTATTACTTAGAAAAGAAGCCTCAACAACCAATTAACCCTACTGTTAAAGAAGTGCAAGAAAAGCCTCAATTAAATAAGCAGAGTTTTCTTCAAAATAAAGAAGCTCAACGTTTAGAAAGAAAACGTCAAAAGAGAATTGAGGAATTGGAATATCTAATAGCTGAGTCAGAAAAAGTTATTGTGGACTTAGAGAAGGATCTAGAAAAACCTGAAATTGCACAGGATTATACCGCCTGCTTAAAAATTAGTGAAGATTTAAATAATGCAAAGCTTAAACATGAAAAGTTCTTGGAAGAATGGTTAGAGTTATCTGAGTAATAACTTTTTTAAATTAACAAAAGCCTTTATAGATATGCCCGGCCAGCCTTTCAATCTGCCTTTGATTATATTGATGCCTTGTCTTTTCCAACCTGTTAAGATACTCTATTAGGCCTGGTAAGCCATAAACCATAACATTCTCTGGCAGCCTGGCCTCTGAAAAATCAAATTTGCCTGCAGATGCAAACACTATTATTCCATAAACTAAAACAGCTTCATCCTCTTCCTTTAGTATTTGTTCCAATGAGAATATCTGTTTTTTACATTGAACTGCCGGACTCTTTTGGGGAATCCACATCCCATGTTGAAATCTTAGCCATTCACCTTGACAATCACAGGCTGCTGTATTCCAATTTTTCGTTTCCAGGCTAAAAATACCTGGCGGACCTAAAAGTAGATGATCCACTTGGCTTTTAACATTTCCCCTAGTAATTTTAAGGTCATTTATGACCAGCCAATGATCACTTAGCCTGGTAAACAGTTCCCAAGCCACCTTTTTTTCTCCATCTGACCCCTTTCCCACCGAACTTGAGTCGAAAAAAATCTTCGAAAGAAAACCAAGGAGTCCTCTCCTTGGTTCTTTATTTTTAATATAATTCTCCATACTGGGAGGCCACCTCAATACCTTAGCCATAACTATCACTCTTTCATTCTCTTACTATTCAAAAGAATAACAGAGTATAATTAATTCTTCAAGGACTTCAAGCCTTTATAATCCCAAGTCCATATAAGAGCACTACGACAATAGCCACCGGTGCGACATATCTAACAATGAAGGTATATACTGCAAGAAAGGAATTGTTATTTAATGTACCCTGGTTGGTAGCTTCATCAAAAATAACCCTGGAACCTAGCTTCCACCCGGCAAATAGGGCGATAAAAATACCACCAATTGGCATCAAAACATTAGAAGATAAGAAATCCTGCAGGTCAAACATATTTCGCCCGAGAATAGTGAATTCAGCCAAAGCACTTCCCGACAAGGTGGCTGTGCTGCCCAGGGCAGCGATAACCAATACACTAATTATAGTAGCTATCCTTCTGCTAAAGCGAAGTTCCTCATGAAGATAGGCAACGGGAACCTCCAATAGGGATATCATAGCACCTGTGGCGGCGATGGATGTAAGAATAAAGAAAACAGCTAGAAAGAATTGACCCAGGGGCATGGCGTTAAATACCATGGGAATTGTAAAAAACAACAGGGGCGGCCCGGACTCAGGTGCAAACCCAAAGGCAAACACTGCCGGAAAAATAGCAAGTCCAGCCATAATTGAAACCAGTATATCTGAGAACATAACTTTCAATGCAGTGCCTGGTAGGCTTTCCCCTTGACCAATATAGCTACCATAGGTAGTCATGGTCCCAACACCTACTGAAAGCTTGAAAAATGCCAAACCAAGGGCCAATAACACGGTAAGCTCTGTTATTTTACTAAAGTCAGGCTTAAACAAGAACTCTAACCCCTGGGCTGCCCCCGGGAGTGTTAATGCCCTGATATCATAGGCTATTAATAGCACAAATAAAATTGGCAGCAGGGTTTTGGTCATCCTTTCGATGCCGCCCCTAACCCCAGCCAGTATGACCGTCCCAGTTAATACTAAGGTTATCCACTGCCAAACAAGTGGCTCCCAAACTCCACCCGCCAGGCTATCAAAAACCTCCTTAGCTGACTCGGGGCTATTTATTGCTATTCCTCCAGTGGCAGCTTTAAAGGCATAGGCAAATACCCAGCCAGCCACATTGGTGTAAAAGGACATAATTAAAATGGCTGCCAGAACCCCTGCCAGACCAGTTAAAAACCAAGGTTTGTCCGGGGCCAGTTTTCTATAGGCACCCACCGCAGCCTTCTGGGCCCTGCGTCCAATGATAAATTCAGAAATCATTATGGGCAATCCTACCAATAAGGTGGCCCCCAGATAAAGTAAGATAAAGGCGGCACCACCGTTTTCCCCGGTCATATAAGGAAATTTCCATATATTTCCTAATCCCACAGCAGAACCCAAGGTGGCAGCAATTACTCCTAAACTGGTGGCAAACCCTTCTCTTTTTATTGGATTTTCTTTATTCATTGATTCCATCCTCATAAGTTTTTTAATAGTTTCTTCATTAATGGCAAAAAAAAACCAAGGTAGCTTTTACCTTAGTTTAGATCCTCTAATACATATCTGTTTATCTTATCTAATTTTATTTATTAACTCGGCTATTTCCCCCCAACGCACTGCAATATTGCTCTTATATTTCTTATCTACTAATTTTTCTTCATAAAGCTTGCTAATTTCTTTATCGGCATTTGTATTGATCATATCCAGAAATCCTAATCTATCCAAGATTACAGCCAGCATCTCCCTGGTAACCGGCTTATGGGGATTCCAATCATACCCATCCCCCACCATAACGCCTGTTGCTTTAGCTTTTTCTATACTAGCCACTGCCCAATCGGAAGGTATCTGCGAATTTGTCATTGCCAATTCCTCCTGCTCCTTAAAAATTTCATTGACCCTTTCAATCAAATTCCAGTTCTTAGTTAGGTTAATCAGGGAGTTTGCGTACTGAGGGTCTGTAGCATATCCACAGGCCTGGAGCTGCCGGGCATACTCAACTGGATTATTCGCGGCAGCCACCGCAGGTGCATATCTTTTATTTTCTAAAATAAACACCCCATAATCGGCAAAGGATTCTTCATAGGAATGATAGGCCCGAAAATACGCATCAACCTCAATATACCTACTTCCGAAATACTCAAAGGTTGTGGATAAAACAGTACCTGCAGATCCTATCCCTTTAATGTTAAACAAATTGAAAGAAAACTGTCCCGTTATTCTATCGACTGTAACAAATTGACCAAAGCCTGTTTCTAAAATACACTGGGCCACCATAATGGCTGCAGGCAATCCGGTTTTCGTTTGAATACTAACAGCATCGGGTAAAACGGCATTGATAAATTCCTCTCTAAAACCCATTTCATCACCTCGACATGTTACCATTTATTGCTATTGGTATTTTATTCATGTATACCTTGAAGGTGATATCAAAAGCAAAAATTTAACCCACCAAAGGTGGGCAGAATGTCCAGAAACTACCTTCGGGTTTTAATAATCCCTCACGACTCCTATCTCCGCAGTGGACAGCGCTAATCCCTTGCTTCGGGCGAAAATGGGCCGCCTTCGAGTAAACATCGTGTTTACCTCAGGCTTTCGCATCCTCAGCTTCGCGAAGCGCTGTTTCCACTGCTTCGAATGTCGCTGTTTGGGATTATTAAAACCCGGTTAAATCTTTTTCAACAGGCTGCCCACCATAGGTGGGTTTACTCTTAAGCTAGGTTTTCTTTTTTGTATCCTTTTCTCTACCCTGATCTGACGGATGATAATAACTAACCCCCATTAATTGGTCCGGCATATACTGTTGTTCTACGTAATGCCCTGGATAGCTGTGGGGGTATTTATAGCCTGTGTGCCCTAATTTATCAGCACCCCTGTAATGGGCATCCCGGAGATGGGGTGGCACATTTCCCACCGGCCTGTTCTTAATATCAGCCATAGCCTGGTCAATGGCAGCAATTACACTGTTGCTCTTGGGTGCCATGGCCAGGTAAACAATACATTGGGCTATGGGTATTCTGGCCTCAGGCAGACCAACTGTTTCCAAGGCATTCCAGGCCGCATGGGCTATGAGCATAGCTTGGGGGTCCGCCAGGCCAATATCCTCAGAGGCATGAACGATAAGCCTGCGTACTATAAATCGTTGATCTTCACCGGCCACCGTCATCCTAGCATAATAATGAAGGGCCGCATCTGGGTCCGATCCCCTTATGCTTTTGATAAAGGCGGAGATAACATCATAATGGTTATCCCCACTTCGATCATATCTTACCAGCCTTTGCTGGGTGGAATCCTCGGCTACTTCAAGGGTGATATGACGGTAACCATCCTCGGACACCCCGGTGGATAATACTGCCAATTCCAGGGAATTTAACACCCTTCTGGCATCACCGTTTGAAATATCCACCAGGTGGTTTAGGGCTTCTTCTTCTAATGCTACCTTATATATTCCCAGTCCCCTATCTGCGTCCTCTAAAGCCCTACGAACAAGTTTCCCTAAGTCTACCTCAGTAAGCTCCTTAAGCTGAAATATTCTTGAACGACTGAGCAGTGCACCGTTTATTTCAAAATATGGGTTTTGTGTGGTTGCACCGATTAAGATTACTTCACCCCTTTCCACTGCTTCCAGGAGGCTGTCCTGTTGACTGCCACGCTTTAGTGCGTGTATTTCATCAATAAAGAAGATGGTCTTTTTGCCATAAAATTTAAGACTATCCCTGGCTTTTTTTATTTCTTCTCTTATTTCACCCACACCAGCGGACACAGCATTAATCTTAATAAAATTTGAGGCAGTCATTTCAGAGATAATTGTGGCCAGAGTTGTCTTGCCTGTACCTGGTGGCCCGTATAGGATTATGGAACCTAGTCTATCTGCCTCTATAGCCCTCCGAAGCAGCTTTCCCGCCCCGATAATATGCTCCTGTCCGATAAAATCATCTAAGTTCCTTGGTCTCATCCTTTCGGCCAAAGGTGCTGCCTGTAAAGTCATTGCCCCTGCAGCAACGCTGAATAAATCCATATTTTCACCTCTATTTGGTAAGCAGTCTCTTTCTAATTATAATAGTATATTGTAAAGATTGGAAATCTGTATATATCTGATAGGACTCTCAACAACATAAAACACCCTACGGGTGTTTTATGTTGTTGAGAGTCGAGAAACTACCTTCGGGTTTTAATAATCCCTCACGACTCCTCTCTCCGCAGTGGACAGCGCTAATCCCTTGCTTCGGGCGAAAATGGGCCGCCTTCGAGTAAACATCGTGTTTACCTCAGGCTTGAGCGGACATCCAT
>NZ_JARPTC010000036.1:0-17262 GCF_030577015.1 Desulforamulus aquiferis
TTCCCAGACGCCTTTTCCATTATTAGTGAGCTTTACCTAGATAAGCATTTTTCACATCTTCATTTGCAACAAGTTCCTTTCCAGAACCCTGCAACACAATATTTCCTGTTTCTAAAACATATCCATAATCTGCAACCTGCAGAGCCGCTGTGGCATTTTGCTCGATCAACAGGATAGTCATACCCTTACCATGAATGTCTTTGATGATTTTAAATACTTCTTTGACCATCAGAGGTGCCAAACCAAGGGAAGGTTCATCCATCATCAACAAGGATGGTCTGGACATCAAGGCCCTGCCTATTGCCAGCATTTGCTGTTCGCCACCCGAGAGGGTCCCGGCCGCCTGCCACTCCCTTTCCTTCAAACGGGGAAACATTTGGAAGATATCATCCATGTCCTTTTTAATACCAGCTTTATCATTCCTGGCATAGGCACCCATTTTCAGGTTTTCAAGAACAGTTAGATTAGCAAATATTCTCCGGCCTTCGGGTACTAAGGTTATACCTTTTTTAACAATATCGGCAGTTTTTGTCTTTGTTATATCCTCACCCCTGAAGCTGATTTTACCATTGGCAGGCTGAACAAGGGCGCTAACTGCCCGAAGGGTGGTACTCTTGCCGGCACCGTTAGCACCAACCAGGGTGACTACCTTATTCTCAGGAACCTCCAAGGAAATACCCTTCAATGCATGGATACCACCGTAATAAACATGTAAATCCTCTATTTTAAGCACTTTCATCCACCGCCCCAAGATAAGCTTCAATTACCTTCTGATTATTTTGGATTTCTTCTGGAGTTCCTTGGGCCAGGGTTTCTCCGTGATCCAGTACAAGGATATGCTCACAGATACCCATAACAACCTCCATATGATGCTCAATCATCAAAACAGTAAGATTAAACTCGTCCCTGATTTTAGCTATGAATTCCATCAGTTCAAGGGATTCCTGGGGATTCATACCGGCTGCCGGTTCGTCCAACAGAATCATTCCAGGTTGAGTTGCTAGTGCCCGTGCAATCTCCAGCCGACGCTGTTTACCATATGGTAAGGAGATGGCCTTCTCATCTGCCAAATCCGCCAGTTGTACCTGCTCCAATAGCTCCATGCATTCCTCGTAGTGTTTCTTTCTGGTTCTAGTATATCTAGGTAAGCCTAATATTGCTTCGAAGGGTGTTGCCTTTAAACGAACATGCTTACTCAGCATTACATTTTCTAGAACACTCATACTGGAAAAGAGACGAATGTTTTGAAAGGTCCGTGCTATTCCCAATTCAGTAATTTTATTGGGCTTAAGTCCGGTAATATCATGGTCATTAAAGGTAATTTTACCTGTGGTAGGCTTGTAAACCCCCGTAATCATATTAAAGGCTGTGGTTTTACCCGCACCGTTAGGTCCGATTAATCCAACAATTTGATTAGGCTTAATATTCAAAGACAGGTTGGAAACCGCCCTTATACCACCAAATTGCATGGTAATATTATCGGTTTGCAGCATATTTGATATATTTACCTTAGCCATCTAATTTTACCCCCTTACTCTGCCCACGCTTTACACCTATTTTATCCAGTATCCAATCCCAGTTGAATTCCCTGGTGCCCATTAGGCCTTGGCGATAGTAGAGGATTACAAAGAGTAACAATAGAGAGAAAATAACCATTCTCATACCGGGAATTCCCGGTATGGTCAGCCCTAAAAGATTCATAGGCTGCTCCACAAAACGAAGCACCTCCATCATGACCGTTACGCCAACAGCTGCAATTACCGAACCCGTCAGGCTACCAAGCCCACCAAGCACAATAATTAGCAGTATTTGGAATGTGAAGAGAAATCTAAACATGGTTGGGTCAACGGAAGTTATTAAATGACCCATTAAGGCTCCGGCAATACCAGCGAAAAAGGCCCCAATGGTAAAGGACATCAGCTTGTGTTTAAAGATGTCGATACCCATAGCCTCCGCAGCGATTTCATTATCCCTGATAGCCTTAAAGGCATAGCCCCAACTGCTGTTGATCAACCGTTTTACAACCAGTATTGTAACAATGGCAAAGCCCCAGTACAGCCACAGGCTTTTTATTGAGGGGATATTCTTTAGCCCTAATGACCCATTGGTGATACTAATGGTATTAGTCACAATAATCCTAATTATTTCCCCAAAGCCCAAGGTAGCAATGGCTAAGTAGTCATCCCTTAACCTAAGGGCGGGAAAACCGATAATAAACCCGAAAAAGGCCGCCACAACCCCAGACATTAGGATGGCAGGTAATACAGGCCAGTGTATATTGGCCAAAGGAGGAATAATCGGCTCCATAAAGTAAATCATTTCTTTACTTTCCGGCGACATGGTTAAAATAGCCGATACATAAGCCCCCACACACATAAAGCCCGCATGCCCTAAAGAAAACATACCTGTAAATCCAAGGACTAAATTCATACTAACTCCAAGGATGATAAAAATAGCCGCCAGGTTAAGTATCCTTGTATTAAAGCTGCTCAGGCTGTCCTGGGCAAAATAAAGCAGTATGCAGCTTAAGACCAGCAATCCTACAGTTAAAAAACTTTTTATTCTCTGTCTGCTATCCATGCACTTACACCTTCTCCACGACATTTTTGCCCAAAATCCCACTGGGCTTAAAGAGTAAGATAAAAATTAATAGTACGAAGGCAAAGGCATCCCGGTAGCCTGACAGTTCCGGCATTAGGGCAACAAGGAAAACTTCACCCATACCCAGGATAAATCCGCCCAGCATAGCACCCGGTATACTGCCAATGCCACCCATAACAGCGGCAATAAAACACTTTAGACCAGGAAATACACCCATCAGCGGGTCAATTTGGGGATACTGCAGGCTCCACATAATACCACCCACAGCAGCAAGCCCCGAGCCAACTGCAAAGGTGGTACTAATAACTCTATTAACATCAACGGCCATCAAACTGGCTGTCTCAAAATCCCTGGAAACAGCCCTCATGGCTATACCTGTCTTAGTTTTGTTAACCATATATGTAACAGCAACCAAAAAGATTATCGTTACTACGGGAATAATTACTGTTAAAGACAAAAAGGAAATATCCCCTATGGTAATGTTCCATACCACTTCCTCAGGCCGGGGAAAAGATTTAGGACGGGCCCCGATGGCCACAATACCCAGGTTTTCCAACAGAAAAGAAACACCAATGGCAGATATGAGGACAGATATCCTTGGTGCATTCCGAAGGGGCCGGTAGGCCACCTTTTCAATACTTACTCCTAAAAGGGCGGTAACTAGAATGGCAATAACAAAGGCCATCCACCAGGGTAAAGTAAATAAGATAATTCCGTAAAAGGCAACATAGGCTGCCACCATCAAGAGGTCGGCGTGAGCAAAATTAATTAGTCTTAAGATACCATAAACCATGGTGTAGCCGATGGCGATCAAGGCATACAGGCTACCCAGGGAAATGCCGTTGGCCAAACTTTGCAAAAATATTTCGCCGTTCATTTTTTAACCCCTTCCAAGTCTCCAAACATAATATTGACTCCCCCCCTGTTGCCAGGAGGGGAGTCTGGTAACCCTAGTTGTCAATTACTATTTTGGTTCAACCTTACCTTCATAGGCAAATTTACCGTCGACAACCTTCTTGATAATGGCAGTCTTAGTTGCGTCACCGTTAGCATCCAAGGTAATCATACCGGTGGCTCCCTGGAAGTTTTGGGTGGCGGCTATGGCATCACGGATAGCCTGTTGGTCGGTAGAGCCGGCTCTGGTGATAGCATCCAAAGCCAGAATATAGGTATCAAAACCTAAGGCACCAAAGGCATTAACTTGTTTGTCAGGGTAAGCCTTTTGGTATTCTTCCATGAATTTGGTTGACATTTCGGTAACCGGATTTTCGGAATCAAAGTGGGTGCTGAAATAGATATCTTTGGTATTCTTAACACGGTTTAGGAATTCCTCTGCTTCCCATGTATCACCACCAAGGATAGGAGCAGTAATACCAAGTTCACGAGCCTTTTCTACCAGAATTCCTGACTCCAGGAAGTTACCAGGAGCAAAAATAACATCGGGGTTTTTGGATTTAATAGAAGTCAATTGGGAGGAGAAGTCCTTATCCCCGGTATTATAGTTAACCTTTGCCACAATGGCGTTGTCATTGCCGGTTAATTGCTTAAAGGATTTTTCAAAGTAATTATTTAGGCCTACGGAGTAATCCTGCTGAACATCTTGAATGATAGCGGCAGTCTTAGCACCAAGTTTCTCAACTGCATAGTTAGCCATTACAGTTCCCTGAAAGGGGTCAATAAAACAAACGCGGAAGTAGTAGTCATTACCTAAAGTTACTGCAGGGTTAGTTGGGGAACAACCAATTACAGAAACACCTGCATCCTTGGCAATGGGACCACCGGCCATAGATAAGGAGCTGCCATAACTACCAATAATTATGTCAACTTTATCCTTGCTTACTAAACGTTCAACCGCATTGGCAGCTTCTTGCTTTTCACTCTTGTTGTCTACAATTATTAATTCAACTTTTTTGCCAAGAACCTCGGGGAATAATTGGTTAGCTAGCTTAATACCTTCAACTGTCATTTCTCCACCGGCTGCGTTAGTTCCGGTTAGGGGCTCAAAAACACCAATCTTGATAACGTCAGATGCAGCATCCTTGGGGGCTTCTTTCTTTTCTTCGCCACCACCGCATCCTGCCAGAGCCATTGCAGCAATGAGCAGCAAGGCCACAAAGGTAAGATACTTTCTCTTCAACATAGTTCCGCGTCTACCTCCCGGTTTTATGTATGAGAGCCATATCCTACCTAATGTCTACTCCTGGCGGATATAGCTCCCTATCTCGTATACTATTATTTTTTAAAACATTAAGCAATTTCATATTTAGTCATTTGGATAAAAATTTGGTCGTTTTTATAAAATTTTTGTACAAATAGTGTCTAATTCTAATTAATTAGCCTAAACATTGCATTTGACAGATTGCCATTTGTCTAATCTATTGTGCATTATTAAACAAAGCATTTTTGTCAATATTCCTACTATTAGGCGGCCTGTTTTGTCCAATCATGGGACACAAAAAAGCTCACCGAAAATCAGTGAGCCATAACTTATTTGCTAATTCTTAAAAATTTGCCTATCCCACTTACCCATCCGGTTACACCAAAGGATGGCAACAAGGATTTTGCACCAACCACCTTAGCTTTTTTTCCTACTTTATTTTTTTCCCGGGCCATTTTTACGACCGCCCATTTAGTATCCTTTATCTCTTCGCCCAATTTTTCAAGCTTTTTGCTAACAGCCTCTAATTTTTCATTAGTCCCTTTGTTCATCTCTCCAATATAATTAATTTCAGGCATCATATCCTTAATTTCATTAACTATCTTTAATGTATCGCTAGATACCTGGTGAGGTGTTGTAACCAGTGCATCAACCACTTTTTCCATTTTATTAGACAGGTCTTTTAAAGTCTCGAGATGTTCAATAGCCATGGTGTTATACTTTACTATGTTTTTGTCAGCTTGCTGTTCCATATGCTCAATAAATCTTTCTTCAAAATTATTAAGATATTGATGTAATGTATTAATTAATCCTGCTGCTGTATCTTCCTGTATCCTAAGCACAATTTCCTTACCCGGGCTCGGTTGTTCAAGGTGGTTAGTCTCTTTAGGTTTGGATGCGGATTTGATTAAGCTTAACTTCCTTCTACCTCCGCCATCGGGAGCATTATTCTTTTTCTTTTCACTACTGGCTGCAATCTCTTTCTTGGCCAACTCTTCACCCCTGGCTTCCGCTTCCAAAGCATCCTTAATTGCCAGTAACTCTTCAACCTTCAATAAATATACAGGGCCATTAGGACCTTTCTTATCTAATTCTACACTTTTAAAAAATCCTTGACTGAACCATTTGCTAATTGTACTAATTGGCACCCTTAATAATTCAGCTCCTTCAGAGAATGTGACCTTTTTTCCCACTTCCAGGCACCCCTTTATATGTTTTGTCTTGGTAAATTATAACAGGTAAATATTAACATTTGTAGTATTTTATTCCGACAATAGCCTCCATTCCATGGCAACAGGTTAAGTTATTCTTTTATTTTTCCATACCCTTGCCCGTCTTCTTACAAAAATCGATAATGATTTTACCTCATTCTTTAAATCTGAATAAGCTATGTTCAAGTCTAAAGAATGCAGTAAATATAAAAACCGCCAGCCATATTAGCCAGCGGTTTTTATTTCTTATACTTCGCTAATGGTATAAGCCTCTGTAGGACAAGTAGCTGTACAGGTTTCACAACCCATGCAGTCATACGCTTCACCGGTTACATCTGCTTTACCGTCATCCAGCATACCAAGAATACCGGCGGGGCAAGCGTCTGCACATGCACCGCAACCGTCACACTTATCTCTGTCGATAGTTACCATGAACATAATTTAAGTTCCTCCCCTATAATTTTAGTTACCCAATTAGACAACCAGTGGGCTTAACTTAATTATGCTTTAATGGGATTCGAGATTCAATATAAAAATTTAAATATTTTACTAAAATAGGTTCCTAATTCTTCTATTTTTCTTCTATTACTTTGAATACTATAGGATATAATATTTTTAATAGTTTAAATCCTTTATTTCCATTGATAACATTGCATCTATAGAGATTACATGGTAAATTTACGTTCGTCGGAAATAACATACAATTGAAGGAGTTTTGAATGTCTAAAATAGAGTTAATCGCCACTGCAACCTTTGGTTTGGAGTCTGTAGTAGCCCATGAGGTAAAAAAGCTGGGATATGAAGAGCTTACTGTTGAAAACGGAAGAGTAAATTTCTCCGCAGACGAGTCTGCCATATGCCGCACAAATTTATGGCTCCGCTCGGCTGATAGGGTTCTTGTTAAGATGGGTGAGTTTGATGCTACTTCCTTCGAGGAGCTATTTCAAAAAACTAAGGCACTTCCATGGCCCGATTGGCTTCCAGAGGATGCTAACTTCCCAGTAGAAGGTAAATCTATAAAGTCCCAGTTGCACAGTGTGCCAGATTGCCAGGCTATAGTTAAGAAGGCCATTGTTGAAAAGATGAAGCAGGCCTATAAAAAAGAGTGGTTTGATGAAACAGGCCCAAAATATACTATTGAAGTGGCCTTATTAAAGGATAGGGTAACTTTAACAATGGATACTAGCGGAGTCGGGCTACATAAACGGGGATACCGCAAACTATCCAGTCAAGCTCCACTTAAGGAGACCTTAGCCGCGGGGTTGCTTTCCATTGCTCGCTGGTATCCCGATAGGGTATTGCTGGATCCCTGTTGTGGTTCCGGAACCATTCCCATTGAGGCCGCCCTTATCGGACATAATATTGCCCCTGGAATAGGGAGAACCTTTGCCTCAGAATCCTGGCCCAATATTCCCAAGACCCTCTGGCAAAATGCCAGAAAGGAGGCCCTGGAATCTGAGATTCGCAATGCTAAACTTAGAATTTATGGTACTGATATAGATGAAGATGTTTTAAGCTTAGCCCGCTATCACGCCAAAGAAGCAGGTATTGAAAACTCTATTCATTTTCAAAAAATACCCCTTTCCAAGGTGCGCAGCAAGCAAAAGTATGGTTTTATAATCACTAACCCCCCCTATGGCCAACGTCTTGGCGAAATACCGGAGGTTGAAAAATTATATCGGGAAATGGGTGAGACCTTTAACAACTTTGATACTTGGTCCTTTTTTGTTATCACTTCCTATGAAAAATTTGAGCAATTATATGGAAAGAAGGCAGATAAAAAGCGTAAATTATATAATGGTAGAGTAATGTGTAATTTATATCAATACCCTGGTCCACGCCCGCCCCGTCCCAGAAAAGCTGACGGCATTACTAACGAACACAAGGGTGAATAAAAATGAGACAAGCTCCGTGAACTACGGAGCTTGTCTCATTTTTTATAACGACTTCCTATAATACAGTCTCACTTTTTTCTATCCCCATAAACAGGTGCTATAATCTTGTCCTCCTTTATCAAATTTCCACGCAGCTTAGTTTAGCCTTAAAAGATTTCTAAGCAAGAACTGTGACTAATATCACATTAATCTCATGAGTCAAGTCACATTTATTCTTTAGAAAATCAGTTATTATTAATTCACAAGGAAAAACAAAACCGCAGTGCGGTGTAAATTAAGGAGGAACTTAAATGTTTTGTTATCAGTGTGAACAAACCCCCAAAGGCGGTTGCACCAAAATTGGTGTTTGCGGCAAAAATGAAAATATTGCCAGCCTCCAGGATACAATAATTTTTGGCCTAAAGGGTGTTGCAGCCTATGCCTTTCATGCCAGAGAGTTAGGTTATACTGACCCTGAAGTTAACTCAATTATGGAAGAAGCCCTATTCTCAACCTTAACCAATGCCAACTTCAACTTACAAGAGACCGTAGGCATGGCTCTCAAGGTAGGTTCCGCAACTGTTAAGGTGATGGATTTATTAGATAAAGCTCATGTAGAAAATTTGGGTATCCCTACACCGGTTACAGTTACCTCGGACAAAGTTGAAGGTAAATGCATTCTCGTTACAGGACACGACCTTCTGGCCCTTAAAGAACTGCTAAAGCAAACTGAAGGTAAAAATATCAATATTTACACTCACTCGGAGATGCTGCCCGCCCATGGTTATCCAGAACTCAAGAAGTATTCACACCTTAAGGGTAACGTAGGTAAGGCATGGTATGACCAAAGGCAGGTATTTGAAGCATTCCCTGGGGCAATTTTAGCTACCACCAACTGTGTAATGCCCATAAGAAAGGATGCAACCTACGCTGAGCGCATGTTCTCCTTTGGCATTACAGGACTAGAGGATGTTCAAAAGATTGAGGGACTAGACTTTACCCCAGTAATAGAAAAAGCTTTGACTCTGCCATCCGCTTCCGGTGATGGGCTATGGAAAAAGATTGTCGGTAAGCTGAATGGTTCAACGGAAGAGGTAAAAACCTTTACAACCGGCTTCCACCATTTGAACGTTCTACCCTTGGCCCCACAGATCATTGAAGCTGTTAAAGCCGGTAAAATCAGAAGATTCTTTGTAATTGCCGGATGTGACTCCCCCACTAAGGGTCGTGATTACTTCCGTGAGTTAGCCCTGGCCATCCCCAAAGACTGTATCATCATCACCACTTCCTGCGGGAAATTTAGATTTAATGATATTGACTTTGGTGTAATTGAGGGGACTGGAATTCCCCGTTTCCTTGACCTAGGTCAGTGCAACAACTCCGGTTCCGCAGTTAAAATAGCCTTAGCCTTGGCTGAAGCCTTCAACTGCAGTGTTAATGATTTACCCTTAAGCATTGTTCTATCCTGGTTTGAGCAAAAGGCAGTGGCCATCCTGCTAGGTCTCTTTAGCCTGGGAGTCAAGAACATGTACGTTGGACCTAAGGCACCGGAATTTTTAGCACCTGGTGTTGTGGAAGTACTGCAAAATACCTTTAACCTGCAATTGATTAGTGGTAATGCAGAAGAAGATTTAACCAAGATGCTGGGATAATAATAATACAAGGCTTAGCCCGAGGGGCTAAGCCTTGTATTATTAAGTCATATTTGTTACATAAAAAAACCTATTACATACCTGGAGGCGGCAAATATAAGTACAATAGCAAGTATCCATTTAATTATCGTGGCAGGAACAAACTTCTGTACCCTAGCCCCTAGATACATTCCCACTGCTCCACCAAAACCAAACAGCAGGCCTAAAATCCAATCAGGGGCCACCGCTAGATGGGGGTAAAAAGGAGCAATTACTTGATAAAATAGGACTGCCGTTAGGGATGTAAGAAAAGTACCCATTAAACAGGCACCTGCAATGGTGTATACCGGCAAATTAAATATGGCTACAAAAACCGGGGCAATTATTGCTCCTCCACCTATACCATATATCCCGCCAATTACGCCAACTAAGGCTGATAAGGAGAAAATAATTATGGGGTTGACTGAGTAGGTCTCGCCATAAAAGGTATATTCCATTTCTTTGATGCTAAACTTTTTGACCTCTGCGGTTGGCAGAGCTTCCTTACCTGACTGCTGAGCAGCCTCACTAGATTTACGAAATTGATTGGCTAATTCTTGAAATCTACGTTCTGCAGATTTTTTATCACTTCCTGGTTCGGGTTTCTTTAATAAGGCTTTAACCATCATACCGCCAATATAAAGCAGGACTAACCCTGCAAAGAATTTAAAGTTTTTAGGATCTGGTAAGTACTGTACTCTGGCAAAAACTCCAAGAAACACCCCTGGTATAGTACCAGCAATAACCATCCAGGTTAAAGGCCAAACCATTCGTCCCTCTTTTATGAACCTATATACTCCGCTTGGTATTGCTACAATGTTAAAAAAATGATTGGTCGCACTAACTGCAGGAGTAGTAAACCCAAGAAAACTCATCTGAAAGGGTAATAACAAATTGGCTCCCGAGACACCTCCCATACTGCAAAAAAAAGCAACCAGGAATCCAACCACAAATGGCACCCAGGGAGCTACTTCAATTCCCGCCACCGGAAAATACATTCCATACACCCCCAGCCGTTCAATTACTCATACCTATTTAAGTAATGCTTTAATTCCAGTCACTATTAGTTTGCTTATCACCTCCTGACAGTTAAGAACTAACTGTTAATCATATGTGCACCATGCATATAGTTGATTAATTAGATACTATCATCTAAATACTATTTTTACAACTCTTTTGTGAATTAAATAACTTTTTTGTTGCGTTAAACTTTTCCTCTAGTATAGACAGACTGTCTTTTAATTTTCTTCTTTATTAGCTGTAGCAATCCATATCACTATTCAACAATAGCAAAAAAACAAGCCCTGTAGTGGGCTTATTTTTTTAGACAGTTATTCCAGCTCTGTAAAGGCATCTTTGCCCAGACCACATTCCGGGCAGACCCAGTCCTCAGGCAGATCATCGAAGGATGTGCCGGCAGGTATATCCCCTTCCCCCTTTGCCGGATCATAAATGTAGCCGCATACACATTCATATTTTTTTGCCATTTGTAAAGCCTCCTTTAATAAATTAGTTGTTGTTATCATTATTTGGTGGATAATTACACCCCTTTGGGCATAGTTCGTGGATATAATGGCGGAGTTCCAGTAGATCCTTCTGTTCCTCCTCCAGCAGGTGCATTAATATATTTTTAGCTTCTTTAGAAACACATCTATTTTGCAGTTCATGGTATAGCAGCATTGCATCCTTTTTAGCTTGAATACCAAGCTCAAGAGCCTCCCTAGGACTTGAGGCATTAAATTCCACAGTCTCATGATGTGGAAATACAAGGCCCTCACCCAAAGAACATAGGTAGCAGTAGGTTTCCTCATCTAGACTAGTCTGGCCCTTTTCAGCCTCAGCTTGAGCTACCTTTATTAATGCCCTACGATGCTCTTCCTCCTCCGCCGCCAGGCGGTGAAAGATCTCTCCCGCCAACTGCTCCTTTGCCAATTCTTCCATCCTCTTATAATAAGCCATTCCCTTTGCGCTGTTACTTGCCGCCATATCAACAACCGCTGAAAGGTTTAAGCATTTTTGCTCGTTCAAAAAGAACCCCCCAGACTTATTCGTTAGTGTTTAATTTTATTGAAAAGTCCCGGCCAAATTCTTCACACTCCAATATCTCGTCGGCGGTAGGCTCATAGGCAACCCTTTTCCCATCTTGAACTATCTTGATCCCTGACTCTTTCATCCACTCTTCTATAATTTTTACTCCTTCACCGCTCCAGCCATAGGAACCAAAGGCAGCTCCTATCTTGCCTTTAAACTTAAGTCCTTTAATCATTTCTAATATTGCAGCCCCAGAGGAAAGAATACCGTTATTAACTGTTGAGCTACCTATGATTACACCCTGGGCTTTAAATACCTCGGTGATAAGATCATTTTTATCACTTTTAGCGATATTTAAGACCCTAGTTGGAATACCTGCTTCCTCCAGTCCCTTTGCTATGGCTAGGGCCATCCTTTTCGTTGCCCCCCACATGGTATCATATAGGATAACAACAGAACCTTCATGATAATTACTTGCCCACTGGTCATACTTTTCTACGATCTGCATGGGATTATCACGCCAAATAATTCCATGGCTAGGGGCAATAATGTCTATGGGGAGGTTCAGAGATTTAAGCTCCTTGATTTTCCCTTTAACCAGTTTATTAAAGGGAGTAATTATATTAGCGTAATATTTTAATGCTTCTTGATATAATTCACCCTGGTCAACCTGATCATTATAGAAATGGGGCGAAGCAAAATGTTGCCCGAATGGATCATTTGATAATAGTACATTGGCTCCTTGAACATAAGTCATCATGGTATCTGGCCAATGCAGCATAGGTGCTTCGATAAATATTAGTTTCATTTCTCCAAGGTCAACACTGTCACCGGTTTTCACAGGGATTAAATTCCAATCCTTATGGAAGTGTTTCCTAATCATTTCAGAGCCTTTTTTTGTGCAATAAATTGGTATGTTCGGAATCTTGTCCATTAGGTAGGCTAAACTACCTGCGTGATCCTGCTCACAGTGCTGAATAACTATTAGTTCTATATTTTTTAGTCCATATTTCTTATCTAATTCTTCAACATATTCCATATGGAATGGCGTCCAGACCGTGTCTACCAGTGCAATCTTCTGATCCTTAATCAAGTATGAATTATAGGTGGAGCCACGGTGAGTTGAGTATTCGTCCCCGTGAAATCTCCTTAGTTCCCAATCCTTTATTCCTACCCAGTAAATTTTATCTTTTATTTGAAACAAATATTTCACCTCACATTTTTATGGTGTTGCTTCAAAATATCATGCCCTATAATTTCATAAAAATTATAATATTTTATAAGAATTACTACCCCGCTGCTGGGCTTTCCTATAAAATAGTTTTATGTTTGTATAATATTAGCAAATCAACCTTAATTAAGTATTACATAAAATATAAGCTTTCATTAACTTTTATTTCTTAGGAGGCTTTGAATTGGAAAAGGCAAAATTAGCGGAGAAAGGTTCCAGATTATATACTAGGACCTTAGTGGATTACTTAATAAAGCTTAGAGGCGAAAAATCACAATACACCCCCATTAATGTTCGGGGTGTTATATTTAATTCCCTTGGAGTGTTTTTAAGTATTGGCTTGATAGTCTTTCTTAGTAACCTTTACACATTACCTTTATTAGTACCTTCCCTTGGTGCAACAGCCATACTATTATATTCAGCCTGGGATTCCCCAATGTCCCAACCCCGAAATATAATACTAGGTCATATGGTTTCTGCAACCGCTGGAGTTGTAACATATTATTTTATGGGTATACAATGGTGGTCCATAGCCCTTGCTGTATCTTTAGCCATTGTGTTAATGACTTTAACCAGATCACTTCATCCTCCTGGAGGTGCAACAGCATTTATTGGGGTTTATACCGGACAAAGCTTTATTTATATCTTTACACCAGTAGCCCTTGGTGCAATTTTTATTACAGTTATTTCTGCACTCATAATAAATATATCACCAGACAGGAAATATCCTTACTATTGGTTATAATTGAAATTTTAATATTAAAAGAATAATTCGAGGGAGTTTTATTATACTCAAACTATTTAGATGTCTATATTAAAAGCCGAATAATAACACATAAAGGATTTTCAGCTACGGTTCCTTTGATGTCCTCCATAGGATAGTCAAAAGATTTCACTTGTATGTTATAATTGATTTCGACATTTTTCATTTTTCTTGCATAAGACGCTTAAGCTTTAAGGAGGAGCATTCTTTTGGAAAAATCCACTATTATTGGTTTAATTCTAGGAATATCTATAATTACTGTAGGTCTGGTACTAAAAGGAGCCAGTTTAGCTGCTTTGTGGAATCCCGCAGCTTACTTAATTATCTTTGGAGGAACTGCTGCTTCATTGTTCATGGGCTTTCCAATGCATGAGTTAAAAAAACTCCCTTCCCTATTTAAATTTATTTTTACAGAGCAAGTTTTAATTCCTAAGCGTGAACTTATTCAAATCTTTGTTAATCTGGCTACTATTGCCCGCAGAGAAGGTATTCTTTCCCTGGAAGATAAACTAGATGATTTAAATGATGAATTCCTAAAAAATGGAGTTCAACTAGTTATTGATGGAACTGATCCCGAAATGGTTCGAAACGTATTGCTTGAAGAAATTCAATCTACAGAAGAGCGTCACAGATTGGGAGCCCTTATATTTACTCAAGCAGGAACATACGCCCCCACCTTGGGGGTATTAGGTGCCGTTATTGGGCTTATCGCAGCCCTTGGCAATCTTTCAGACATTGAGAAATTAGGTCACTCCATAGCAGCAGCCTTTATTGCAACTTTATTAGGTATTTTTTCTGGCTATGTACTCTGGCACCCCATAGCAAATAAGTTAAAAAGATTGTCAAGCAATGAAATGGAGAATAAATACCTTATCGTGGAAGGGATCTCCAGCCTCCAATCTGGTATTTCACCAAGGGCAATAGAACAAAATCTTATGGTTTACTTATCTTCAGATGAGCGTAGATGGGCACAACGTGAACAAGAGGTAAGTAACAATGAGTAAAAAAAACAAACACCATGAGGAGCATATTGATGAGACATGGCTGATACCTTACGCCGACCTGCTAACACTTCTCCTTGCTTTATTTATTGTATTATTTGCTTCAAGTACCATAGACAATGATAAATTTAAAGCAATGAAGGAATCCCTTAACGTTGCCTTTCAAAAGGGAGATGGACTAATATTAGACATGAATAAACCTTCTGAACCAATTGAAATGAACCAAAATGACACAATTAAACTAGAACAATTAAAAAAGCAATTAGACCAATATATTCAAGACAACAATCTATCCCAGGAGCTTAATACCGGACTTACAGAGAATTATGTGCTGCTTACTATCCGTGAATTTGCCCTGTTTGACTCGGGAAGCGCTATTGTAAAGCCCTTGGGTAGAGAAAAGGTAAGTGTAATAGGAACTATCCTTGATGAGTATCCACAATATGAAGTTATCGTTTCCGGGCATACCGATAGCGTACCTATCAACAATTATCAATTCGAATCAAATTGGGATCTTAGTTCTAAAAGGGCAATAAATTTTATGAAACTGCTTTTGCAAAATGATAGCCTAGACCCTAAGAGATTCAGCGCCATTGGTTATGGAGAATATAGACCTGTGTCTGATAATGCTACAGAGGAAGGTCGTGCACAAAACAGACGTGTTGAAGTTAAAATAAAAAGACCCGATTAAAGAAGCAGGACTTGAAAGTCCTGCTTCTTCATTCTTCTTTATTTTTTTGACTGGTTGGTAATTTCCCTGACTTTCTTGCACTTTCCCTTAACAAATACTCTATATGACCGTTTACACTTCTAAATTCATCAGCCGCCCAACGCTCCAAGATCTCATATAGGCTTTGCTCAATCCTCAAGGGAAATTGTTTCTTCTTGCCCATCAGCCAACTCCTAATATAGTGTGCCGGTATTAATCACTGGTTGGGCTGACCGGTCAGATACAATGGCTACCATAAGGTTATTAATCATTTGAATCTTGCGCTCTTCATCTAATTCAACTGTCCCATCTCCCTGCAGCTTCTCAATGGCCATTTGGGCCATTCCCACTGCCCCTTCGACGATAATTTGACGGGCAGATAGAATAGCAGCAGCTTGCTGCCTTTGCAGCATAGCACTGGCAATCTCAATTGCATAGGCCAGATGGGTAAGTCTAGTATCCATTACCTCTACACCGGCGATAGCTAACCTTGCCTGAAGTTCTTGGGCTATCTCAAAAGCAATCTCCTCAGAATTGCCCCTTAATGAATAGGTATCATTTGAAAAGTCATCATAGGGATATTTAGATGCAATATGTCTTAGTGCTGTCTCAGCTTGTATTTCTACAAAACGGTCATATGAGTCCACATCAAAAGCCGCCTTTGCAGAGTCTACAACCCTTATAACAATAACTGCAGCAATTTCAATGGGATTTCCTGTGGCATCGTTAATTTTAATTTTCTCACTGTTAAAATTTCTTACCTTTAAGGATATTTTCTGTCGGGCTGTTAATGGCATTGTAAACCAGAAACCTGGCTGCCTTATGCTTCCCATGTATGTTCCGAAGAAAGTGATAACCTTTGAATCATTAGGTTGTACCACTACCAAACCAGTTGCCAATAAGAAGCTGCCCAAGGTTAATATAATTCCGATTGAATACTTAGCTCCCAAAATACTAAATATTGCTCCCACTAGAAGACCTATAATCAATGTTACTGCCAGAAACCCGTTTAGTTTAAAGGTATCCTTTTCCTTCATAACGAACCCTCCTTGTTTTTACTTAAATTATTACACATATGATATCACATTAGTATCATATTGATCAATAAAAGGGCCTCTGTTATTTTCTGGCAGAAGCCCTTTTATTGATCATCCCTTTATATCTAGTGTCCCGAAGTACTTTTTAAACCAATAATACCTACAATAATCATGGCTACAAAAAATAATCTGAGCCACTCCCTGGGTTCCCCTAAAAATACCATACCAATTATGACAGTTCCCAGGGCGCCAATACCTGTCCATACTGCGTAAGCCGTCCCAATTGGAAGGTCCCTTAAGGCTAGGGATAAATAATAAAAGCTTACTATCATTCCTACTAATGTGATCATACTCGGATAAACTCGAGTAAACCCTTGGGTATATTTTAAGCCAACGGCCCATATCACCTCACAAACACCTGCTATTACCAAGTACACCCACGCCAACCTCAACACCCCCAAGTAATAATGAACGATTCTTTGACTCAACATTAGTAAACCCGCCGTCTTAATCAAAAGACAGCGGGTTTTATAAAATTACTCTGGCGACGACCTACTCTCCCAGGGGCTTGCGCCCCGAGTACCATCGGCCCTGGAGGGCTTAACTGCTGTGTTCGGGATGGGAACAGGTGTACCCCCTCCGGTATCGCCACCAGAAATCCTATGCATTTCTCACAATCCCCTGTCACGGGGACGGTTCTCCTGACAATTTTTCATGTTCCTGTCACTCTGATACTGTCACCAGAACCGTCCCAGTGACAACCACCAGTGACAACCAGTGACAACCAGTGACAAGGTGTTCCCTGAAAACTAAACAGCTTTAAGTAAGCGTCGTATATATTTTTCTTAGTTCGAACTTCGAATCTCGAATCTCGAACTTCGAGTTAGGTCAAGACCTCGACCTATTAGTACCGGTCGGCTGCAGGCATTGCTGCCCTTACACCCCCGGCCTATCTACCATGTAGTCTTCATGGGGT
>NZ_JARPTC010000037.1:0-16796 GCF_030577015.1 Desulforamulus aquiferis
GTCGGTAGTTAAATCATTCCGCAGCCCTTAGGGCTGTCAAGGCCGCCGGACCATCATTGTATAACTTAGCCTTTTCTGGCTGTTATGAAATTCAATGAAAAAATGAGATTATGGGAGATGGCTCTAACAATAGGGGGTTAAACCGATAATTGTGAAAATGCTGTTTGTACCACAATTGAATTTCCAAACTATAAAATGTTTTATACATTGAGACGGGACAATCCAGATGTTGACTGGGCTGTGCTGATGCTAAATTCAAAAATAATTTTGGATTTCGATTGTGGCTTTTGTTCTACTAATGCAGGAAGCGCAGAAATGTATGAAACCCCAATAGAAGAACGAAAAGGGGAAAAAGCATTATTAAAACTTTTCGAGGAATTACCTAATGGGCCTACAAGAAAAGAATTAGGTATTGGTGACTGGTACCCAACTAATCCACAGGCGGAGGTATTAGTGTTTGATAGTATTCCGACAACATATATTTTGAAAGTATTTTTTCAAAATGAAAGTTTAAAGAAAAAGCACCAAAGCATTATACCCGAATTTGTTGAGGTTAGTGTTAGTAGTAGGCCATTTAGATATAGAGAAGATTGGTCATACTGGAAGAAAAATTAAACATAGGAGTTGATGAATTGGCTAATAGACCAGTATTTACAATATCAGACACCCCACCATACTATGTAGAAAAGATTATAGAATTTAAGTATTATAGCGGTTTTGCAGAAGTACAAAAACGGAAGTCTATAGAAAGTTTACACCAGGCTTATTTAAAAGATAATCCTAATCAAAAGATTTTAGAGATATCAAGCAAATCACAGGAAGAGTTAGGTGTTAAACTTAGCGCCTTTAATTTAATGATAGAGAATAAAAATGGTAAACGATTTTCAGTTGAATCAGCTTTTCAGGCAAGCAAAGTTTTTGAAAATGGTGGACCCTATAGAGAACTCTTAGATATGACATCAAGAGAGGCAAAAAAATACCCGAAATTAAAGTCTAGTGGAAAGCTAAAATATTTTAATTTTGGTGACAGAATTTTTGATCTAATACCAATAACTTATTTTTATAATTGGCTATATATTAACACTCTTCGTTTATATCCTGATTTAACTAATAAACTTATGGAATTTGATGCATTTACAGATATTGTTTTCAATCCGGATAAATCAATAAATTGTCAAGCTAGGGCAGCTGCGGTATATGTTTCTTTAAGAAAATTAAACTTGCTTGATAAGGCATTACTTGATAAGAATACTTTTTTAGAAAATGTATACGGAAACACAAAAAATTATAAAGTTGATACATTAAAACAACTAAGTATATGGGATTAGTAAAGAGAATGATATGTATTTATTCTAAAGACATATAGTTAGGGAGTGCCCCATTGTCTTCATAAATGCTCAAAATGCGTCAAGAAAAAAACCCTTTCCACAGAATTATTTACACTCCCTCAACAATGCTTTAACCTGCTACGGTTTAATACCCAACTGACTATCATTCTCAAAAACTGGGTCCCATTTATCTCCGTTAATATCCTGGCTGTCAAATAGCTATTATACACCCTTTAACCAGGTGAATCCGTCCGCAAGATGCCAACCAACACACCATCAATGTGCTACTCAGCACTCGGAACATTAGGATTAGCAGCTCTCAGATTAGGAGGCCTCCATAGATAAACTACCCGTTACCTAAATTTCGAGATACACTGGAAAAATTTCAGTGTATTTTTATTTCTTTCGACATAGTTCTCAGACTTTATCGAAGTAAGACTGATAAAATGCTGGTATTAACCATATATAGCATAGCTAGGTCTCGGAACAAAAATAGTTTTACTCTTATACCTATCCAAAAATATTAATTCGTTTTCGTTCATCTGCATCTTAAGTCTAATTTTTATAAAAATGCATTAAAACTAAATATTTGATAGGGGGCAATTTATGCAGTTCATAGAAAAATTTAAAGAGTCAACTTCTCTAATAGAAAAATTTAAGGAGGATGGTGCATATCTTTGTTGGGTTATGGCCCTTTATCTTGAACGAAATGATATTATCGAGTTAGCTACGGATGGATTAACAGATGGAAGTAATGATAAAAAGATTGATTTTATTGATCTTGATATAAGTAATGGGAAAATAATATTAGCACAGGGATATTATTCACAATCAAATAATAAAGATGAAGCCCCTGCCAATAAAGCTTCAGATTTAAATACAGCTGCTGCATGGTTAATATCGGGCAATTTGGCAGACATACCTAATAATTTACGTGATATTATTAAAACCTGTCGTGAAGCAATTGATAACGATGATATTGATTCTATAGAGATTTTATATGTCCATAACTTGCCGGAGTCAGATAATTGTAAAAAAGAATTATTAACAGTTGCGGCACATTTATCTGCATTGTTTGAAAATAAAGGCATAGATATAATAGGTAAAGAATTAGGTATTTCATCAATTGAAGCTCTCTATAGGTCTAAAAAATCTCAGATTGTGATAAAAGATAAAATTGAATTTGATTCAAAACCAGTTTTTAGAGAAACATCTGATGGTTGGAATGCATATCTTTTTTCCGTTTCAGGAGATTGGCTATATAATCTTTATAAAAGATACGGTGAGGATTTATTTTCTGCTAATTATCGAGGATTTTTAGGTAGCGGAAAGAGAAAAAAGATTAATAACGAAATACGTCAAAGCGCTGAGGCTGAACCTAATAATTTTTGGGCTTATAATAATGGAATTACTATTTTAACGTTAGATATAGATAATCAAAATGAGGAAAAAACTACTATTATTGGCGCATCTATTATTAACGGTGCTCAGACTACCGGATCCATTGGCTCTGTAGATGATAATAAACTAGATAATTTGAAAAAAATCAAAATATTGTGCAGAGTAATTAAATGTTCGGACGTTGGCTTAATACCTAAAATTATAAAAACGAATAATACTCAAAATGCAATAACCTCTTGGGATGTTTATAGTAATGATACTATTCAAGTAAGTTTAAAGAAAAAATTTGATTTCTATTGTAAACCATATTCCCTTAAAAGGGGCTTTGATGATGATTATAAATCTGGTTTAGGTATCGTTACGGTTGCTCAACCAACTTTAGCCTTTGAAGGAAACTATGCAGAGGCTAATCGAGGTAAAAATAATATCTTTATTAATAAATATCTGTATAAAGCTGTTTTTGAAAATAAAAAGGCCAGACATTTATTATTAACTTATACTTTATCAAAAGCAGTTGATGAAATTAAATATAATGTTAAACAAACTCCTATCATAAAGCAAAATCCAACAGAAAACGACAAGAAAAAATTAGAGTTGTTTAGAAATTTAAAATTTAAAATGTTTTTTATATCTATCATAGCTGATTGCTTAGAATCAATTATTGATTCTTCTGTAGATAAAAACCATGTGGCAATTTCAAAAGATTATGCAGTTAAACCGATAGAAGAAATTATCAATAATTGGATAGCCCCTGCTAACAGCGTTTTAACTGCTTTGGTAGGTAAGATTAAGGATACAGATATCAATGATTATATAAATAATAAGTATAAATATTACGATCTTTGTAAAGATGTTTCTTCACTGATATCAATGTTAAAGGATACATCCGGCTCAAAAACATTTGCTAGTGTTAAATTAATGATTCGAAATGGATAGATGATATGCATGCGAATAGCATTAACATTAAAAAAACAACACCAGCGCAATAAAAACACCCTCAAGGGTGTTTTCAATTTCCACCTTTCATCACCTGATACATCGTCTCAATCATATTCATAACCTGCTCCGGCTTAATCCCCAATTGACTAGCCTTCTCAAATACTGGTACCCATTTATCCTCACTAACATCTCTCGCTGCAAGGTAACTATTATAAACCCTGTAAGTGGGAGAGTCCTTCCTTAATATCCCAACCAACACCCCACCAATGCGCCAATCACCATCCATAGGTATATCCGGAACACTAGGATTAGCCGCCCTTAGTACCGATGCTTCTTTCCCATTAAAGTAAAACTTCAGTGTAGCCTCGGAATAACCGCCATCTTCACGGAGTCCCACCACAATATCCCCAGAACTAGCAGTACTAGCCTCCCGACAAATCGCATAGTCACCATCTAGCAGCCCAACACCGATCATAGAATCACCGCGGGCCTCCAGTGCAAAGTCTGCCCGGATGTCCGGTGGTATTTCTAATTCACCTTCCCAGTTGTCCTGCGCTAAAATGGGGACACCCATTTTGATTTGGCCGAGGATTGGTATCTTTGTAAACTGAACGGCGGAGGGGTTGTCCAATATGCGTGCAATACCCAGGCGTTGAGCCATGGTAATGGGTTGCCCTGCAGCTAGTAATTGTGTTTCTTTATCTTCAAGAGCATCTACCAAATCTATTTTGCTTGGTTCAGAAACATGACCGGCAGCTTCCATTAGTTCCTCATATGTAATTCCGTATGATTTTTCCGCTAATTTTTGAATCGTGGGCGGCATAGGCGGGTTTTCCACTAACCCCCGTAATAACTTTGATATATAAGTTGCGCTAACACCAGAGTGGAGGGCGTATTGATTAATTGACCTATCTCCGATAGCTTTTGAGAGTAAGTTGGCAAACTTATCTTTATCAAATGAATATGTAGAAACCAATTTATACCCTCCTTTCAAAGTAAGTATACTTTTTGGCATTAACTCCAGGCAATGCAAAAACAACAAGATTTTAACTGTAGTTTATAAAAAAGTGTTGACTGTAGTTTATGATACTGGCATATTTAAACTACAGTTTATATAAACTGTAGTTGATGGTGAGGGGTGAGATTATTGGAGATAATTAAAAGTAAATTTCGTAAGGATATTCTTGAAAAGCGATTTGAAGGTAATTACACAAAATGTGCCCATGCCTTAGAAGTTGAAGTTCCTCAGCTTCATAGGTTCATAAATAACGACAGAAGTAAAGCGGGAGCAAAGCTACTAGGAGGGTTTTATGCATACTGCGAAAAGGAGAATCTTAATTTCCGGGACTATATTTTTTTGCCAACACCATCAACTGCAGTTTACGGGTTGACAGGAACTGAATAATCCGAAGAAAGGAGGCAACCAAATGAAACCCGCAGGCACCAAAAGGCCGCCGAAAGGCGTAGAGTTTCAACAAATCTATGAACCAGACATGTCCCGCATGGTCAAGGCCCTAAGAGCAGTCTTAGAAAGCCGACCCAAACCAAGTGAACCCGACCAAGAAGAAACAAAGCCTGCGGCTGGAGATAAACAAGCAGGGTAGGGAGGTGAAATGATAGTGGAATGTCATGTATTAATCTGCAGCAACACCAAGTGCAAGAAAAACCTGGCACCTCATACGGATAAAGCTTTGCCTAACATATGTTCATGTCGGGTGGCTCACTACAAAGGCCAAGCCATTGACTACTGCACCAAGTTTAGTCCAAAGGAGGTAATCAATGAAAGTGAGTGATGAGGCCATTCGTGAGGCTCTCCGAAAAGAGAGCAAAGTGGACAAGCAATGGGCAGACATTATTAAGGTAGGTTTTGCTTTAATCCTCTGGATGTCGGTTTGCGCTATGGGTTATTTGAGAGGATAGACCCTGACCACCCTGCAGAGTAGTCAGGGCAGGGGATAGAAAGACGGGGGTTTCTTCCTTCCAGTTTATCAGCAAATGGACAGGCCTTACATAACAGTCATGGTCACAATAGGTAGCAGTACATGAAAGGTGGTGTCATTAGAAGTGCCAGTGGATTATAAGTCCTACAGGCCCAAGGAGGTAATAATCGATGCAGCAGCTGCAGTAGCGGGAGTATCTAACAGGCAGTATCTTCGCTACGAGAATGAAGGAGCAGTACCTTCAGACAGCGTGGTGAATAAGTTGGCTAAACTCTTCCAAGCACCTCAGATGTTATTTGAACACTTCGGTTCTCATAACGAAATTGGGTGGAGGTACTACTGCAGGCCGTTAAACCGGATAGACCGTTCAATGCCAGCCGTGTGTTTTAAATCTAGTGAAGAAATTTCCGAAATGGTCACGGCCATCAAGGAAATGTGCAGGATGATGCTTAATAATCGGGACCTTGGTAAGTGGGGGTTAAACGAACAGTTTGACCAGTGCTTCTTAGAACTAATAGATGTGGAGCAGTTACTTTTAGAGGCAAAGATTATATATGCAGAACAGCGGGGCCTGCCGGAGTTAGAGAAGAGATACCGGGAGCATGATGCTAAGTGCTTACAAAACGGCTATCGCATAGAAAAAAGAAGAGCACCCGTAGCCATTGAGGCTGGAGTGCAATGAAAATTCGCTAATTAAATTCTAACACTAAGGTGGTGGACTAGTCAATGAAAGACCAACCACTCAAGGTTATTGAGATTTTGAAAGTAATCTGCCCGGTTTGTAATGGCGAATCGTTTGTAGATTACGAAGACATGAATTGTTGTCACTGCACGGCAGACCTGAACAGCTACACGATGAAGAAACTTCAAGGGCATTATCAGGAAGTTCACGTTTTAATGGATGCTCTTACTGGTCAGGTCAGTGTCAAGGTACCAGCATGAAAGCTGGTGATATAGTAGAGCATTCTTGGCAGCGGTTGGGACCCTGTGAAGTAGTGGCAAAGGGCGAAACTCTTCTTGGGTGGCCAGTTGTATTTATTCGTGATGCTGCCGGGGTGGTACATGAAGTTAATCCAATTTATTTAACTAAAGTTTCCCACTGTACGGACGGTGGGAGGGTGGAAACCTCTGGGACCCATAGCGGAGCAATATCCCCTCCGTTATGGGAAAGCCCAGAGAGAATGGGGGGCAAAAATGATTAACGAATATACACCAATCCTAAATATAGGCATTGTGGCCGAAACCGTGAGAGTTCATCCAGAGACCCTGCGTATATGGGAAAAGAACGGCCTGGTTATACCAAATCGAAGAAATAAGCAGCGACTGTACAGCAACATGGACCTTAAGCGACTGAAGTTTATTCGCATGATGATACAGGGCAAGGGGCTGAATATTGCCGGGATGCAAATGCTGCTTGGGATGTATCCATGTTGGACAACTCCAGGATGTAGTGGCGGTGGGGCAATGGGAAATCCTAATAAGCCATGTTGGATGGCGGCTGGGATGTATTGCATCGGCAGTGATGGACTGAAAGTAGCGAAGTAGGTAGTTGGGAAGGAGTAGATAGGGGATGGCAGGAGAGCTTACAGTAGTGCAACAACAGCCGACCAGTGCACTGGTAAGTTTTGATGGCGGCAGCATTAGAGATATGCAGGCCCGCCTTGATGAAATAGAAGCCAAAATGAAGTTGGCCCAGGAATTTTTCAAGAAGGTTATGGACAAGGATACTGACTATGGCATTATCCCAGGCACCCAGAAACCTTCTTTGCTTCAGCCAGGAGCTGACAAGCTAAATGCCCTTTATGGATTTGCCAAGACCATCGTTTCGAAGGATGAAAACAAAGACTATGTTACTGGACATTATGATGTCAGCGTCAAAGTGAGACTTGTTCATAAAGGGAGCCAGGTTGTTGCAGGTGAGGGCGAAGGATCCGCCAGTACCAGGGAGTCAAAATACCGGTACCGGTGGGTTTATGAAAAAGATATTCCCCGGGGCTTAGATAAAGAGACGCTTTTCTATAAAGAAAAGAATGGCGAATATGGACCATATAAGCACTACCGCATTGAAAACGATGACCTTTTCTCTCAATGGAACACGGTGCTTAAAATGGCCATTAAGAGGGCCTATGTTGGGGCAACTCTGGCCGCGACCGGCTTAAGCGGACTGTTCTCGCAGGCAGAAAATGAACTGGATGCATGGATTGAGGGAGAAGCTGTTGGCGATACTCAACAGGGGCAACAGTCCCAAAGACAGGGGCAACAACAGACTAGAAATAGGCAGCGAGGGGGCAGTCCTCCAGCTGGGGGAGCAACTGAAAAGCAGATCGGTGCAATTTTCGGTGCTGCAAAGGGCAGAGGCTTATCTACGGATGAAGCTAAAGAAATGGTAATTAATAAAACTGGCAAAGAAACAAATCAACTTACTAAGCAGGAAGCCAGTAGCCTAATTGGGTGGCTCCAAAGTGCAACTATGGATGAGATAAACACTTTACTTGGCAGTGGCATCGACTCTCCTGGTGGGGACGACATTCCACCTGAACTGTTTTCCGATTTTGGAGGTAGGTAACCATGAAGATTGCTCATGTTGGTGATATCCACTGGGGCCTGAACTACCCAGGCCCCACCCCTGAAGCTCGTTTCCAAGATATCTGCCGGACAATGGACTGGGTAGCTGACCAGATAATCAATGAAGACTGTGACCTGGTACTTGTGGCCGGGGATGCTTTCAAGGATGCTAGGGTGTTTTTGGACCGGGCAAGTGTTGAGATATCAGCGTTTGTTGCATGGCTGCGAAAACTAACGGCGGCAGGTATTGAGGTAATTGTAATTAGCGGGACCCCTTCACACGATGCCATCGCGGCATACAGGCTAATTCAGGAAATGCAGTTACCCAGGGTAACAATATGCACGGAACCAGAGGTTATCCACCATGACTTTGTATCTATTGCCTGCCTGCCCGGCATGAACCGATCGGGAGTGGTCACCCAGGAGGAATTCAAGGGCATGGCGCCTCATGAAATCCATGCAATGATGACTGAGAGAATCACTGCAACTTGCAGGCAGATGTGGGAATCATGCAATAGCCCGGCCATTTTACTGGGGCACTTAACCTATGATATGGCTGATAAGGGTTTTGAAGATGTATTGATGCAACATGAACCGGTTCTCACTCCGGAAGCTATAGAAAGTTTTGACCTGGTAGCCCTAGGCCATATCCACAGGCCACAGCAGAACGGAAATGTATTTTACTGTGGAAGTCCGGAGCGATTGAGCTTTAATGACGAAGGAATTGACTCTGGGTTTTGGATTCATAAGTGGGATGAGGAGGTATTTATTTCTGAGTTTATTGATACACCGGCTCGGAGATTTAGAACTATTACCTGGGACGAACTTTTGGTTAGAAACTTTATGAAAGATACGGAATTTATTTCAAGTTTCTACGAACGGTTTGATGGGCAAATTATTCGATTGCACTACAGCTGCCCGGATGAGCTAAATAAACAACTTGACCGAAAACGCATTGAAAAAGCCCTTTATGATGCCGGTGCCTTCTTTGTGTCAGAAATCAAGGCCGACATTCACCGCCAGGATAGGGCGCGGGACCAGGAAGTTACCGAGTCTCTTGGTCCAATAGAAGCCCTAGCCAAATGGGCAGAGCAGCAAGGCATTAGCCAAGAGGAGGTAATCGAACTGCAAAGCATGGCTGCAGGTCTACTTGAGGAGGTGGCGGTATGATCCCGTTAAGGATTCAGGTGGCTAACTTTGGTGCAATACCTTATTCAGATATTGACCTTCGAAATGTTACCTTAGCCGCGATTATAGGTGTTAATGGGGCCGGAAAGAGTACAGCATTTACTACAGCTCCAAGGTTTGCGCTCTTTGGTGGTACCAAGAATGGTGTTAGTGCTGATGAAATGGTTCGAAAAGGCACCCAGGAAATGGCTGTCACATTTGAGTTTGAACACCGGGAAGAAACCTACCGAACCACCCGGACCCGGAGCATCAAGGGTAAGGGCAAAACCACCTTGGAGTTGCAGAAGTTTATAGGTACTGATTGGATAAGCCTGAGTGGCACCACGATTCGCGAGACGGAAGAAAAGATTCGAGAACTATTGAGCTTAGATGATGAAATTTTCACAGCCAGCAGTATGATTCTGCAGGGCAAGGCCAATGAATTTACATCAAAACCCGCAGGGCAGCGGAAGGGAATCCTGCAGCAGATACTTGGGCTTGGAATATACGATAGGTTACTGGAGAAGGCCCGGGAGAAAGAACGGGCAACCGGCGCGGAGCTGGATGCTTTAAAACGGAAGCTGACAGAGTTGGAAGAACAGCTACAAGCAAAGTCTAGCATAAATGACCAACTTGTACTGGCAAATCAAAATATCACTGAGATTACAGATGATATAGAGGCTAAAGAAGTAGCACTGAAAGACGCTGAGGAACTGGTCAGAAACCTAACAGTAAGGGCCGAGAAGGCGGAAGAATTAAGAAAACTAATTAGCGCCCTGGATGGCGAAATCGATGGCTGCAATACAGAAAGAACCCGGCACCAAGAGGTCTTTGACCGCACCAGCAATATCCTTGCACGGGAGGCTGATATTTTAGCTAAAGCCAAAGAATATGAGCAGATTAAAGAACAGGTGGCGGCACTTCAGCTAAAGCAACCAAGGCTCGCGGAATGGAAGGCAGAGGAAAACCGGATTAGCTCTGAAATTGGCAGGGCAGATGAGCAGATTAGGAAGCTATCCCCTCAAATTAAGGAGCTTGATACCCTGTTGTCAGATAGAGTGGCAATACAGCAGGCGGCAATGGAGTACCAGGAGACTTCGGCTGAATTAAAAGTAATGGATGACTTAGCCGACAAGTGGTTGTCGCTAAACACCCAGGCATTAGAGGCTGAAAGGAAAGCTGTAAATTGGGGCCGGGGTGCCGAGGCTGACTTAGTAAGACTTAAGTCCACAATAGAAGCGAAGCAAGGTCAGGTAGCTACCCTTGACAAAGTAACCTGCAAAGGGACGGAAATGGCTAACACCTGCCCCCTGCTGGCCGGGGCACGTAGGGCAGCAGAAGAGATTGCCGAGGCGGAGAAAGAACTGTCTCGACTTAATCAGAATGAGAATCCATACGTTGCTGAGTGGCAGGCCCTGCTTAGTAAAAGGGATGGTTTAGAATACGAATCAGCCAAGCACCGTCAGCTTAAGGACCATGTTAATAATTTAAGAACCAAGGCAGATTTGGCTGGACAATTAGAGGCCAAGGCAGAGACTCTTAAAACCCTGAAAGAGCAAAAGGCCCAGGCTGATGAATCAAAATTACAAATAGCAGAAAGATTGGCATCTGTCCAAGAGTGGATTAAGCAGCTGATAAATTCGCTTGCACCCTTGGCAATGCTTGAGGCCAGGCTACCAAAGCTTAAACAATGGGTGGAATACAAAGATAAACTTCCTGAGGCCAAGGCAGCGCAGGCGGCGGCAACTGAACGGATAACCGCACTTAATCAAGAGATTGCCTTAAAAGAGGAAAAGATTCGGATACTAGCTCAGGAACAGTTAGAGCTTTTAAGCGGAGACATCAGTAGTTTTGAGGCAGAAAAGCAAGTAAAGGAAAACCGGGAGCAACTATCAAGTCTACGATCAGAACTTGGTCTGAAGCAGGCATTGAGAGGTAAGCTTGAGGCTCAAATGGAATCCCTTGAACTGGCCGAAAAAGAGCGAAGCAAGATAGCTTCTGAGATGGGTTGGAAGTCGAAAACCCTTTCACGATGGCAAACGCTAGTGAGGGCCTTTGGTCGCGACGGCATTCCTGCCCTTATTATCGAAAATGCGGTACCGGAACTGGAGAGGATTGCTAACGAAATCCTGGGTCAAATGAGTAAGGGTGAGCATTCTCTTAGATTTGAGACTCAAAAGGAGCTTAAATCAAAGTCCGGCGTATCGGAAACCCTAGATATCATTGTTAATGACTGGGCAGGAGAAAGGCCCTATGAAACTTTCTCCGGTGGTGAGCAACTTCGGATTGATTTTGCTATCAGATTTGCACTGGCAGAACTTTTGGCACGAAGGGCTGGAGCTAAGATTGAGTGGCTTACTATAGACGAGGGACTTGGTTCCCAGGATGCAGAACATAGGGGCCTAGTGCTGGAGGCTATTAAGGCAGTATCAGATAGGTTCCGTAAAACCCTAGTTATTACTCACATTGAGGAAGCCCAGGCCATGTTCGAGCAGCGGATTTACTTTGAGCCTCAGGATGATGGGGTGGAGATAAAGGTAGCTTAGAACAAACAAGCCCTGGTGGTTACATAACCGCCGGGGATAAAAATTAACCTATCACACTGGATAGAAATACCAAAGGAAGTGAAAACATGTCAAATGTTGAGCCTTTAGTAAAATGCTTTAGGTGCTGCACTCCTGGCAAGGAAGTGAGCAGGGAAGGGATATTTGCAAATTTTGTTTGTCCTAAGTGCGAGTCAAGGTGGCAGACCATCAGGCCAACCGAGTCGGCAGTTAAGCGGCCTGAGGTTGGCGGAGTACGGAAAGTTTTGGGAATGTAAGGGGTGATACCATGCCAGATAGTATGTTGGTCCTCAAAATTGAGGTTGGGAAAATTCATTTGAATAAGCTTATTGATAGGTACGGGCGTGAAAGCAAGCGAGTGGTTAGATATAGCAGAAGCTGGACAAGCTTATTGTCGAGCTTCAGTCTAGGAGGTTGCCAGTATGAAGCACGGTAAACGCCCTACCCGACGCCAAAAGGTGCTAATGCAAAGGCGTAAGCTCGACCCTAATCTATGGCTAGTTAATAAAGATATGCCGAATGCTTTGCATATAGAGCATCGGATAACCGGGGTCCGGCGAATTATGCCGAAAGGTGGGGTGGCGTGATGGAAAATATTAACCTTAAAGATATTGACCAGCAGATTATTGAGTTAACCCAAAAGTTAGGTCCTCTAGGAACAAAACTTGAATTTATCGAAAGCGAGATTGAAGATCTTGAATCTGATAAAGACTATATTGAATACGAAATCTGCAAAATTGAACGAAGAATTAAACTACTAAAAAGTAAATTATTAGCTTCTAATATAGACAAGTTTACTGGAGATGCTTTTGTCGATGCAATTATTTTGGCAAGCATGTTCTGTAGCCTTGATTATGAGCAAAGATCATTATTTAAACATGTTTATTTATCTGATAGTGAAATTATGGCTACGGATTCATACAGAGGGATTATTATTAACGGTTTAGAGATACCTAAAGAATTACAGGGCAAGTATATCAAATGGGATGTTAGGAGCGATTTTGAGGCCAATACGACAACATTGGAACAAGAATATCCAAAACTAAAAGAACTAATTTGCGACATTATCCAAAAACCAGGGCATGAATTCAATGTATTAACAGGAACGGGATTTTATAGTCAGTTTAACATGCAGGAACGCTCCAAGGATGATTATCGCGAAGTTATTACTTTGGATATGGCTGAAAAGACAGCATTTAATAGGGAATATATTGAAATTGCTTTACTTAGCATGGGGGACAAACCTTTCACTGTCAAATATACCGGCAGGCTAGAACCGATGGTTATGTATAACAACAGTGTTCGGATTGTCGTGTTACCTATGAGGCTAAATGATTAGACTAACCTTGGCCTTGGTTATCATCCTTTGCTGCATCACCTACACCCAGGGCCAACCGATATACATCGAACAGGGGCCACGGCCACCGGTGCGGGAAGTGTCCCAAGGGCAGTCTATGCAAGTCTTTGTCGCGACGGCATATTGCCATACAGGCAATCAGACCAAGACCTGGACATGGCCAGAGGTTGGAAGGACGTTGGCTGTAGACCCATCGGTGATACCCCTTGGAAGCAAGGTGTATATCGAAGGTATCGGCTGGCGAGTGGCCGAGGATACTGGTGGCCTAATCAAAGGGAACATAATTGATCTGTATATGGCGAGTGAGGCGGAGGCCCTGCAATGGGGTCGGCGGGAAGTGAGGGTTTATCTTGAGTGATGTTTTAAACAATATAACGGAAGAAGAAATTGAAGCCCAAGGAGATATAAGAGGGGATATCTGCTGTGATGAATGCGCTTATGACACTGGATATATGAGCCTTAAAAGTGCTGTGTTTAAGGTAAATATGCAGGGTGGTTACTTTGTATATGATGGCGTAGGTGGAGCTATAAGTAAATGTCCTGTTTGTGATCTCGATAAATTAACCGTATGTAGGTAATTGAAATGGATAAATACCAACTTATTTTAGCAGACCCACCCTGGCAATGCAAAGACCAAGGTACCCGCCTTAGCCCCTCTTACAATGGCAAGCAGCGCAAGTCAGGTGTGAGATACGACACCATGACACTGCAGGAAATATGTGAGCTTGGCGAGTGGGTTCGCTGGCTGGCGGCGGATACTGCAATACTTCTAATGTGGAGCATACATGCAATAAAAGAGACTCACCCGTGGCCAGTCATTAAAGCGTGGGGGTTTCGGTACAGCACGGCGATACCCTGGGTTAAGGCCCGGTGGGATGCTAAGAAGCAGAGATTTGTGTATAACATTGGCGGTGGTCACACAGTAAGGTCATGCAGCGAGGAACTGTTAGTGTGTACCAAGGGTAAGGCTGCATCCAAGCTAGTCAAGGACCGTGGGGTACCGGGGGCGATTATAGCCCCTGCATCCAGGGTCCATAGCAGGAAACCAGTGGAGCAGTATTTGATTGCGGAGAGGTTGGTCAAAGGGCCATACCTAGAGCTTTTTGCTAGGGAGCGTAGGCCTGGGTGGGATGCTTATGGGAATGAGTTATAACGGTATATTGATGCGGTCGTTAGCCCTCTTATCAAAGGAAGATAGCAATATATAACCAAAGATAAGTCCACTAAGAGGCTGGATAAAGGAGGAGTAAAAAAGCAGATATGTAAACCTAGGTAGATATAAACTGACCGGAGAGAAATATATTAACGGAGAGATTATAACATAAAAAGCTGGTATCCCAACAGCAAAGAACTTTATCCAGTCGTATTTCCAGTAACCAGGTCTTTTAAATAATGAAATTAGTCGTGGTGCTGCTAACATTAAACCAACAAATAAATGGAAAATGATATTAAAGATGAATGCAGGGTAAGGATTGTAAGTAGATGCGGTGTACTGTTTTAATTCTCTGCTTATAATATCACCTTTAATTAGGACGAAGTACACTAACACCATATATAGAAAATATGAAATAAGTCTTATGTACGGTTTAGACATTCTCATCACCTCTTAACAACTTACTTCGGTTCCGTTTGTAAGATTCCTTTAAATTTCTGGAAAGGCTTACAAATTAAAAATGGGAAGCACTAAGAATATTAGTACTTCCCACCTAGAGGTTGATGACTCGAATGACATCTTTATTTTAACGTCATCCAACTGACAAATCAACCCGGGAAAGTATTCCAGTTAATTAGTTTAAAGTTATTTTGAATCATCACTAAGGAGACTGAGACATGAACTATCTCAAGGAAATCCTAGCCTTTCATACTTGGCTCGAAACAAATCCATTAGACACAACCGAACAGGCTTTATGGTTCCACCTTATGGACATAAATAACAAATGCGGTTGGCTAGAGTGGTTTGCAGTAGCCAATATGACCTTACAGGCGAGGCTTGGGATAGACAGAAAAACTCTGGACCGGAAGCGGTTAAAGCTAATTCAAAAAGGCCGTATTGAGTACGTTAATCAGGGTAAAAGAGAGGCAGGGAAGTATAGGTTAATTTCCTTTCAGGATATTATTACGGGAAATATTCCCCTAGAAACGGTCAAGAGTGTCCCTAATAATGTCCCTAAAGTGTCCCTAGAAATGTCCACATTATATAAACTAAACGAAACTAAACAAATAGATCATGATGATCAGCCGCGCCCAAATTTTGTGACCACCTATGAGCAGGAGTTTGGCAGGCTTATTTCTCCTGGGGACTTGGACAAACTTAAGTCTTTTGTTGATGATGGCATGAGCGATGAAGTTGTTTGTGAGGCAATAAGGAGAACCAGGGCCCAGGGGAAGACCTTTGCTAGGTATGCTGTTTCGATTCTGAATAACTGGCGCGATGCAGGCGTTATCAATATGGCTGGAGTAGCAAGGGTTGATGCGGAGTATGAACAGGCGAAAGGGCAGAAGAGTAGGCAGGTTAGGGCACCAGCTATATTAAACCCTGGCTCAGCTAATGACGAGAAGAAAAAACGATTGATGAGAAGTATGTATTTGTGAGTTAATCCTGGATGTGAAAAACTGCCCGGAGAGGGCAGTTAGCAAAACCTTCTATACCTTAATTGTTCTATGAGGATAAGCTGGATTTTCTTAATAATCATTGCTTCGTCGATATCAGTACATATAAGTAAATTCGTTTCTGTTTCCTCTAGCAAATCTTCCATTTCTTCAGTTGACAAGGTTAGAAGACTACGTTCTAGTTCATCAATTATGGTTAATGGGAAAAGCATATTTTCACATCCTTATAGGCATATAAGGTAAAATATGTAAATTGCAGGCCGGGTGTTACAGAGAAAACCCGATTTATCGAGTTGAGCCCATGAAGAAAGAGGAGGGGTGTTGAGTGGAATTAGCATTTCTCACCGTGGCCTACGTGGTGATATTGATACTCTTATGCTGTGCAAGAAAGGGGCGGAGAAAAACATGACCAACCCATTCAAACTCCCCAACATTGATGTTAAGTGTCAAGAATGCTTCTACTTTCCCCAAAGCTGCATTGGGCTAAGGGTACATACTGCCTCTGGATGTGAAGAGCAGCGGAAGAAGATGCAGGGAAAGAGAGGTGGGAAGTAATGTTCGGATATAGCGGTAATCGAAGGATGGCTGTAGGGCCAAAGGAAATAAAAGAAAAGACACTTTCCCCTGTTCTTAAGTATAAGCTCTCACCGGAGGAGATTATTGCGCGATATGGTCCGCCACAGAAAGGACCAAAGCCTTCGCCACTGGCAGCACTAAATGACCCGGTTATGCAAAGAAAACCACGTCGCAGGGGTAGACCGCCAAAGAATAAGACGGAGGAACCTGGAGGGCGCTTGTTATGACACGACTCACCCTTAAGGAAGCCCGGGCATTAGGTATAATACAGGCTAAGCCAAAGAAAAAGGTTTCTCCGAAGACAACACTTCCTAGGGTGCAATGGGATGCTAGGACCTTTGCCGGCGGG
>NZ_JARPTC010000038.1:0-21739 GCF_030577015.1 Desulforamulus aquiferis
CGAACAGCGACATGCGAAGCAGTGGAAACAGCGCTTCGTGAAGCTGAGGATGCGAAAATGGGTGCCCGGACATGGACGTCCGGGCAAGCCTGAGGTAAACACGATGTTTACTCGAAGGCGGCCCATTTTCGCCCGAAGCAAGGGATTAGCGCTGTCCACTGCGGAGAGAGGAGTCGTGAGGGAATATTAAAACCCGAATATAGGTAGTTTTTCGACACACCGAGGTGAGCAAAAGCTCGCCTATTTTTTATCTTGGCTAGGGCAAAGTTTTCTTTTACATTTCCCGGGATGTTCTAATTTCCTGTTTGTCCAAATAATCATTAACAGGACAGGTTCAATGGAGTGGTAGGGAAATGGAAAACTTCGAACACAAAATAATATTAATATTTTTCACTGCCCTGGGGATTATGCTGGGTGCGGTGCTGATAGGATCATTGGCTGCTGTACTGGTTAGGGAGCCTTCACTGGCTGTGATGCTTAAATTGGCCAGAGATATAAAGATATGGGCAATAGCGGCGGCCATTGGGGGAACCTTTTCCACCTTTGAAATCCTAGAGAGCGGACTGTTTAATGGTGAAGTTAGGGCGGTAATCAAACAGATTTTTTATATTGGCAGTGCCTTGGCTGGAACTCAAGCAGGGTATTATCTGATCCTTGCCTTGTGTGGAGGTAATACCGAATGAGGGGCAGGATATTTGCAAGGCTGGCCTTAGTGGTGCTGGGGATCTTATTGGGGGCAGCGGGAACAAATATAATTATTGGTAAGCAAGTTGACCATCTTACCCTTGCTAATGTTACCCTACAGGATCAATTGGAGGATTTAGAAGAGGAGTTAGATAAGCTAAAGGAAAATCCCGTTAAAGAAAGGAAGCACATAATAACCTCAGTTGAAACCTTTCTTATATTAACCTCGAAGCAAGGAATTACCGATTATGATGAGATAAGGGTGGCCCTGGAAGCCAGTGAAAAGGTGGAGGAATGGCTTAAGCCACTGATCGGCCAAGAGGTGGAGGGGTTAGATACCCTTTGGATACCCAGCATAGTGGATAACCGAGAGATTGAAGCAAATGGTAATAAATATTTACTTAAAACTTATTTGGTAGTAATAAATGAAAAAATAACAGTTTATGTAAAGGCTACCCTTATTAAAGGGGAAGGTGGTGCCCAGTAGAGCACCACCTTTTGAATTATTATTGTAGTTTAATTTGTTTTACTTCTTCTAAAGTAGACAGGCTGTTTATTTTTATAAGCTGCTCCGAGATAGTGTAGAGGTTGTTATCGATAAACAGGGAACGCTTAACGGGGTTATATTGATTTTTTACAGGGGCATGTTCTATGGTGCCTTGGAGCTTAATGCCTTGAGCGGGGGAAATATTAAATACATAGACACCTTGCCAGCTCTGATGACAGGGCATGATTTCCCTTTCAGGCAGATCCATTAACCTAAAGGTTGAGTGATTAATAGGCAGTGCCAACAGATTCCTTTCTTTGTTGAATAGTACCGCCCGGTGGTCACGTAGAGCGGGGGAATCGGAATCATCCCTTTCTAAGACGTATTTGGACAACTCCCTGGGAGCGGAAGGATTGGTAACATCAAATAGGGCAATTTTAACACCCTGAATCCTGGTGGGAGTAGGCAGAATCATTTCCTGGTCTAACTGTGGTTCTAATTCTGAGACTTCCCGGCCTATGCCGATTAAGTGGTTTTCATCATATGGATGCAGGTAGTCAGAGTATCCGGGGATTTTTAGCTCACCCAATATTTTTGGTGAGCTAGGGTTGGCAAGGTCAACCACAAATAGGGGGTCAACTTGCCTGAAGGTTACCAGGTAGGCACGATCTCCCATAAACCGAGCGGAATAAATTCTTTCAGTGGGTGCAATACCTGTTATCTGACCTGCCAGATGAAGATCTGCATCTAATATATAAATATTATTTTTGCTTTCCCTGGGACCATTAAGTTTAAAATCCTGGGAGGTGGTGGCAATACGGAAGTAGTCCTTGTGTTCGTCCATGGAAAATTGATTAAGGGGGTGACCCTTCACTTCTCCCTGACCTTTATATTCCACCTGGCCATTTTGTATGGCTAACTTATGAATGACTGTGCTATCAGCATCCTTAGCTATGGCAATTTGCCAACCTTCCATATATCTGGAGATTTTGTTCTCTAGTTCCTGGTTTCTTGTGGGGCCATTAACATAAGACTCAATTGCCCTTGCCAGTTGTTCAAATTTTTCGCCCTCAGTACCACCGGTATTTTGAAGGGATCTTACTTTAACGGCTAAATCTCCGGGCAGTATATTAGGTAAATCATTAAAAAGTGTGCCCAGATGAACTGCATAGTCCGGGGTCTTAGGTCCGGTAAGATAGAGGTTGTTTTGTGAAGCATAAGTATTATGGGATGCTCCTGTCAAAAAAATCTTTTGACTTAATGAATTTGACTGGTCATCCAGGTTAATAGACAGCACCAAGGTATACTGATAGGAATAGTCGGGCTGATTAAAGTAGTGAATATCAGCGGGAGAAATGTTTAGGGACTGGCCATTATTAGCTATTTGGGGCAGGACAATTTTTTCCCCGCCCATGATTCCAGATTTATATTGCCATACAGGAGCATTGACGATGGCATATACATTCTTCTCGATCATCCTTGAAGTTACGTAATATCCGTTGCAGGTTATGTTTTGCAATAAAACCGGCTTTTTAGGGTTGCTAAGATCATATTTGTTGATAAACATTTTGTCAGTTGCTTTTCCAATTTCTTGTCCAAAGATAATTAGGATATTGTTGTTTATAAGGAGTTCGGAGGGACTTCCATTTATATTTATTTCGGATATTATTTCAGCTTGGTCCCCGGGATACGCTTTGGCAATTATAACTTTTTCTCCTGAAATAACATATATATGCCTACCGTTCGTCTTGACTAGATCTGCTTCATCCACACCTTGGACCTGAATATTTGTACTGGAATAATCCGGTCCCGAGCCGTCTTGGGGTGCTGTTTCCTTAGAGGCTAGATCAGCCTTTACAGGTTCCCCTGTAAGAATGGCCCTTCCATAACCAAAGCCCAGAAACCGGGCTAATTGCTGTTGCTTTTCGATATACTTCTCCATATCCCCATAGGAAGAAAAAGTATTCATATCTCCAGCAACTGAATCCTTGGGATGGGCAGATATTCCTGTGAGAACAATGGTGACTAAAAGCAGACTAAGGAGACCTGTAATAAGTAGCTTATCCTTTAACACTTCCCTCACCCTTTCTAATACTTCCTAACTGTTAGACGTAATATTTTCCTTTTTGTAGCTGGCTTTGGAAAATAATATAAATCCTGAAAGAATAAAAAAAGACAACCATAACACAAAATTTGTTATACTTTAGTAAAAACTAACGGGTGATAAGATGCTTTATAAAAGACTGCTAAAGTATATGGTTGCATTATCATTGGTGGGGATACTGGTAATAGTGGGTATTAACTGTTACATAAAGGAAATTGGTAAAAAGCATCAGCTAAATCCCTCGGACAGCTATTCGGCCCAGACAGCTATTGTACTTGGGGCATACGTTTCCCCCGAGGGAGTGTTATGTGACATGCTTAAGGACCGGGTGGAGACCGCTGTGGAGCTGTATCAACTGGGAAAGGTTAAAAAGCTTTTGATGACAGGGGATCACGGACAGGTCCTTTACGATGAGGTCAATCATATGAGAAGGTATGCTGAAAAATTGGGAGTGCCCACAGAAGATATCTTTATGGATCATGCGGGCTTTAACACCTATGACAGTATGTATCGAGGCAGGGATGTATTTTTAGTAAACTCCGCCATCGTGGTGACCCAGGGGTTTCATCTGGCCAGGGCCGTCTATATCGCCCGCTCCATGGGCATTGACGCCAAGGGCATTCCGGCAGACAAGCATATCTATAGGGGTGCAGAATATAATGAGGCCAGAGAGGTATTAGCCCGAAATAAGGATTTTATTAATGTTCATATGATAAAACCACAGCCTAAGTTTTTAGGACCAACCATCTGCATCTCGGGAGATGGCAGGCAAACCCATGATGAATATTAAAGGTGTGTTAAATTGAATTTGTTTAACGCTAAGTATCACAGTGATTCTGATTTATTGGCAATTATTAAAGGGATAATACAAGAGCGGGATGGGGTAGAAAGGGACCTGGCCGGGTTGGAGGTAATTAATGACCCAACTAGAATGTCGGAATTGGCTAAGAGGCTTCATGAATTAAACCAATTATGTTACCCATTGGAAAGATTTATGGATTGCCTGAAGGAGATAAAGGATTTAGGGGAAATTTTGCAGGAAGAACTAACAGAAGCAGAATTGGGGCAGTTTACCGGACTCCTTGAGGGTCAGTCAGAGATTTGCCTGGAAATGGCCGGACAAGTATACCAGTTCCTCCTTGATAAAGGTTACCTGGATGAAGAAAAGGAAGATGATACGGATCTGGAAATACTCAAATTTATTGATTATGCTGGTCCTGAGTATGCTTGGAGGCTAGGTATAAATATTGGAATTAAAGTGGAGGAAGCCCGGCGCCGTCTAAGTTTACTGCTGGAAAAGGGTTATTTGGAGCGGGTTGAGGGTAACATGCTTGACAATTATCATCGGGCAAAGGATTGGACCAAGCACATGAACCATACCTACTATAGAATTACCAGGGAAGGTAGATTATACTTGAGAAGACTTCGTAGGGAATCCGAAGCCTAGTCAGGAGGTGGCCTTTTGCAGGAAGAAATAAAAGATCCGGCCCTAAGTTATGTTTTGGCCAATATTGATAAAATGTTGGTGCCGACCCTATTGTTTTTACTATACCAAAAACCATCCCATGGCTATGAGCTAATTCAAAAAATTCACGAATATAAGTACCATGATGTGGAAGCTGATCCTGCTACGGTATATAGAAACCTGAGGCGTATGGAGGAAGATGGACTGGTTATTTCTAAATGGCAGACAGGTCAGTCCGGTCCCGCAAGACGTTCCTATGAGCTTAGTCCGGCGGGGGAGGAGGCACTAAGCCGCTGTGTTGAGGTTATAGATAGCAAGGTTCAAAAATTACAGACCTTCTTAAATGACTACTATCTAGAGGTTAGGGGGAAGTAATTTGTCTAAAGTAATAAATATTCTCCACGCCGGAGCTTTGAGGTTACCCATTGCCCAGTGCTCAAAATTATTTAAAAAGGCTAACCCAAGTATAGAGGTAATTTTAGAATCCTATGGTTCTCGGGCTTGTGCACGTTCAATTAGAGAAGGCAATCAAGTGGATATTATTGCCCTTGCTGATCCCTTGTTATTTGACGAATTGCTGGTTCCAGAATATGTTGATCGTTATTACATATTTGCCAATGACCAAATAGTCCTAGCTTACGATGAATTTTCCAGGGGCAGCGATGAAATAACGGAAAATAATTGGACAGAAATCCTATCCAGGCCAGAAGTATCCTTTGGACGTTCTGATGAAAACCTTGATCCCTGTGGGTATCGTACCATGATGGTTTGGCAGTTAGCCGAGAAATATTATCAAAAACCAGGCCTGTATCGTAGCCTAAACAACAAATGCACAGAGGCAATGATTTACCCCAAGTCCTACGAACTTGCATCCAGCGTTCTTGAGGGCAATTTGGATTTTGCCTATATATATCTCTGTGTGGCTAAGCAGTTTGGACTTAAGCACATTTCATTACCTGACCAGGTTAACCTATCAAACCCAGCCCATGCCGCTTTTTACCAAAATGCCAAGATAGAACTTCAGGGTAAGCATCCAGGTGAAATAACCACCGTCCATGGAGCTCCAATAGAGTTTGCAGTGGCAATATCAAAAAATTCAGAGCACCCAGAAAATGCAAAGGTCTTTTTGGAGCTTATTTTAAGTAAGAGGGGTCAACAAGTATTAGAGAATTGTGGACTGGTACCCTATTGAATTTCCCCAGGTAAAATCTTTCTGGCAACTCCGGTTAACTCTGCTGATTCTTCCACCGCCCTGGCAACTGCCGGGGCAACTTGTTCATTAAATATAGACGGGATAATGTTTTCCGCCCCCAGTTGTTCTTCTGTTACTATTTCTGCCAGGGCATTGGCTGCCGCCAAACACATTTCTGTGTTGATGGTTCTGGCATGACAATTTAAAGCTCCCCTGAATAGGCCTGGGAATACTAGGGCGTTATTAATCTGATTGGGGTAATCAGAACGACCTGTGGCTATTACCCCGGCAATATCGTAAATTTCCTCTGGCTGGATTTCGGGCTCAGGGTTGGCCAGGGCAAAAACCACAGGATTGTCAGACATGCTAAGAATATCCTCACGGTTCAATTGGCCTGGACCCGATACCCCAATGAAGGCATCTGCCCCTTTGATGACCTCTTTTAGACTACCTTTAACCTCACGGGGATTAGTATTTTCGGCAACCCACAGTTTAGATAACTCCTCAGGTTTATTAGCCTTGCTAATGGCACCCTTCCGGTCGCAAACAATAATATCTGCTACCCCCGCATTAATTAACAGCTTTGTAATAGCTATCCCTGCGGCCCCGGCCCCATTCAAGACAACCTTAATATTATCAATCTTTTTACCCACCACCTTTAAAGCGTTGATTAAACCAGCCAGGGTAACAACGGCTGTTCCATGCTGATCATCATGAAAAACCGGTATTTGCAGCCTTTCTTTTAAAGTTTCTTCAATTATAAAGCATTTGGGTGCTGCTATATCCTCAAGGTTAATGCCACCGAAGGAGGGGGCCAGGGCAATTACCGCATCAATTATTTGCTGAGGCTCGTGTATATCCAGGCAGAGGGGAATGGCATCAACATTGGCAAATTGTTTGAATAATACTGCCTTGCCCTCCATCACCGGCAAGGCAGCAGTTGGACCAAGGTTTCCCAGACCCAGGATAGCCGAACCATCCGTTACTATGGCTACTGTGTTTCCTTTCATTGTCAATTTATAAGCCATATCAGCATGTTCATCTATTGTTTCGCAAATTGCAGCAACCCCTGGAGTATATACCAGGGATAAATCCTCCCAATTTAGAACCGGACGTCTGGGATTGACTTCGATCTTTCCACCAAGATGCCGGTTAAACACACGGTCAGCCACCTGAAGGATTTGGACCTGGGATATCCTTTGCAATGCCTCTAGAAGGCTGTTATAGTGATTGCGATCCCGTAAACGCACCATCAGTTCTCTTGTTACGTGGGAGGGAGAGGCAGAAATTAAATCAATTGCACCCAGACTTCCCCCCTCCTGGGCTATGACACTAAGGACCTTTGCCAAATTTCCGGGCTTATTCAATAGCTTCAGTTTTATGGTAATGTTTAGGGACATGGCCATATAATAAACCTCCATTTACTTAAATAACTGTAACTATAAGATATTATTAAGTCCTACATTTTGATTACCAATAATAATAGATAATAACCTACATTAATAGCTCAAAATATAGTATGTTATTTTTGCAATATTTTTATTTTTTAAGGTTTTAAAATAGCTGTTGACATGGTGACTCCAGGGTGGTACTTTTTAGTAGTGGAAACTGAGGGAACCGAAGGAGTTTCCTGAGGGAGGTACAAATGAGAGACAGTATAATTCAAGCAGCAACTGAAGAGATTGGTAAATATGGTTTTAGGAAATTTACTATTGATGATATTGCAAGTAGTTTAGGAATAAGCAAGAAAACCGTATATAAGTACTTTAGTAGTAAAAAGGAACTCATTAGTAGTGTGGTGGAGAATCATTTAGAAATGGAAAAAGCCAGTGCCTTAGAATCTATGCAAATTACAGGTAGCATCCTTGATAAATTAAATGCAGTGGTTTTTTGCTATGGACAGGAAAAGGCACCGGAATGGATTATTGAGGAATTACAGCAATACTTTCCAGAGGAGTGGGAGAAAGCCGCAGAACTTAATGAGCTGAAGAGCGGGGTGATCAGGGAATTAATTCAAAGGGGTGTTGAATCAGGAGAATTAAGGGATGACATTCGCCCGGAAATTATTTGCTTAACATTAGATAAAACCATAGATGCATTGTTTGATTACAAAAACCTCCACAAATATGACCTCACCATTAGTCAAGCTATGGAGGATGTTAAAAGGATTGTCTTTGAAGGTATTTTAAAAAAAGAATAATTAAGTGTGAAGGGGAACAGAGAAGCATGAGTTTGAAGTGGAAGTTATGGTTAATTCCTGTGGTGGCAGTATTGGCCTTTGGTATTTTAAGGGGAGGAGCCCTTTGGGGAAAAGAGGAGATTATTGATTCAGATGTTCATGTCCAAACTGTAGCAGCTGGTGAAGTAATCAAGGTAAACAAAGATAGCGTGTTATCCCTTACTGGTAATGTTGAAGCCTATCAGCAGGCTGTAATTAGTGCCAAGGTTTCCGGCAGAGTTGAGCAAATTGTAGTGGAAAATGGTACAGCAGTAGCAGCAGGCCAGGCTCTGGTCCGTATGGAAGAAAAGGATTTTGTTAACGCACTGGCCATGAACCAGGCAGCCTTAAAGAAGGCGGAGACCAACCTGCTCACAAATCAAAATAACTTCCAAAGATTTGAAGAGCTACATAAGCAGGGGGCAGTTTCCCAAAAGGATTTTGAGGACATAGAAATGGCCCTTAAAATTGCCGAAGCAGATGCTGCTTCAGCAGCGGCGGCAGTTTCCAATGCAGAAGAAGCTTTGCGAAATGCCACAATCAGCTCGCCCATAGGTGGTATGGTTGCTAACAATAATGTTAAGACAGGCCAGATTTTGGCTCCAGGTGTTTCCCTTATGTCTGTTGAGAATATTTCTTCGGTCTATGTGGTGGTAAATATAGAGCAAAATGATATCACAAAAATAAAAAAAGGACTTAAGGCAGAAGTAACTGTAGAGGGTTCTCAAGACCATTCCTTCGAAGGGGTGGTTGAGCTGATCAACCCTGTGGCTAGTAAAGGGGCCAGGGTTTTTGAAACTAAAATTAAGGTAGAAAACCCAAATCAAGATTTAAAACCTGGTATGTTTGCTAAGGTTCAGATAAAAACCGGGGATTCTACAGAGGTACTGGCCGTTCCCCAAACCGCCCTGACTACTCTACAGGGTATGTTCTTTGTTTTTCTGCCTGAAGATGACAAGGTTAAAAGACAACAGGTAGAGGTTGGTCAGTTAATTGGTGATATGATTGAGGTTAAGTCGGGACTTGACCAGGGACAGCAAATAGTAATTACAAATGTTAATAAGCTAAAGGACCAGGACACTGTAAAAATCGCCAAATAACAGGAGGATAAACCATGTTTCTAACCAACCTGAGCTTAAAAAGGCCGGTTTTTGCAACAGTTACAATCCTGGCCCTGGTGGCATTAGGAATTATCAGTTATATCGGTCTTAATATAAATGACTATCCTGAAGTGGAGTTTCCCTATGTATCAGTTACCATAGTTCAACCAGGTGCTTCACCACAGCAGATTGAAACAAAAATTATTCATAAACTGGAAGAAGCAATGGGACAAATTTCCGGAGTAAAGCATATTTATGCCAATGCCCAGGAAGGTGTGGCCATTGTTTTTGCGGAGTTCAGCTTGGAAACTAAGGCTGATGTAGCTGCCCAGGATGTGCGGGATAAAATTGGCACTATCAGGGGAGATTTACCCCAGGATGCAGAGGAACCAATTATTGCCAGGTTTGATCCGTCTGCTCAACCCATTGTATCTCTGGCAATAACAGGTGATGCTTCCCTAAGGGAAATGACTACCATTGTAGATAATTTAATCAAACGCAGGATCGAGACTGTTAATGGTGTAGGTGCCATTAATGTTTATGGTGACATTAAGCGGGAGATCCAAATAAAACTCGATAAAAATAAGCTTGCTGCCTATGGGATAACTACCTCGGAAGTAGTAAGCAGTTTGCGCAGTGAGAACCTGGAGATTCCCGGAGGGAAAGTAGGTAGCGGTGATAGGGAAATTACCATTCGTACTGTGGGAAACATAAGTACCGTGGAGCAGTTTGCCAACCTCCCTGTGGCCAGACGGGAAGGCGTTCAGCTTTTTGTTAAGGATATTGCAGATGTCGAAGATGGTATCAAAGAGCCTGATAGTATATCCCACTATCAAGGTAACCCTGCCATTGGCCTGGATGTAATTAAACAGTCAGGAACAAATACCGTGGTGGTCGGGGATCAAATACTTAAAGCGGTGGAGGAATTAAAAAAGGAGTTGCCCCCGGGAATAAATGTAGAGGTGGTAAAGGATAACTCCGTATATATCAAGGATTCTGTAAATGATGTTACAAGAACCCTGGTCGAAGGCGCAATTCTTGCTGTTGTAACAGTATTCATTTTCTTAAGGAATTGGCGCAGTACCTTAATTGCCGCTGTATCTATCCCCACTTCAATCATTGCTACTTTCTTTGCTATGAAATTGTTGGGTTTCACTTTGAACTTTATGTCCTTAATGGCTTTATCACTATCCATTGGTCTATTGATTGATGATGCTATAGTTGTAATTGAAAACATTGTAAGACATTTAAATATGGGTAAGACTCCCTTTGAGGCTGCCAAGGAGGCAACTGCAGAAATTGGTTTGGCGGTTACCGCAACTACCATGACTGTTGTTGCAGTTTTCCTACCCGTTGGCATGATGACTGGTATCGTTGGTCAATTTTTTAAACAATTTGGCATTACTGTTGTATGTGGTATTCTGGTTTCCCTGTTTGTATCCTTTACCTTGGTGCCATTATTGGCTTCCAGGCATTTAGAAAAGGAAGAGCATAGCAAAAAAGGGATACTAGGAAGATTTTTAAACTGGTTTAATAATGGCTTTGACAATCTAGCAGTTCGTTACTCAAATTTCCTTAGGGTTGTTTTAAGGAATCGCTGGAAAACAATTGGTTTGGCTATGCTTTTATTTTTTGGTAGCCTAATGCTAATACCTTTTCTCGGTTCAACCTTTATCCCCAGTTCTGATATGGGTGAATTATATGTGGCGGCGGATCTTGACTCCGGACTTAGCTTAGTTGCGGCGGGAAAAATAACAGGAGAATTAGAAAAGGCTATCAATGAATATCCTGAGGTAGTTAAGGTCTACTCCACAATTAAGTCTGATAAATTAGATATATTTATCAAGCTAGTGGATAAAGGAGATAGAAAGCTTAGTTCTGATCAAATTGCAGCAGACATGAGGAAAAGGTTAAATACTTATCCTGGTGTTAAAGTAACCATCAACCAGCAGGCAGGCATGGGTGAGGGGGCAGAGGTTAATTTCAGAATTCTTGGTGACGACCTGGAACAGTTGCAGATCTATGCAGAAAAAGCCAAGTCTATCATGGAGAGTACTCCTGGTTCTGTAGATGTGGCCAGTACTTACAAACCGGGTAAACCTGACGGTAAAATAGTAGTTGATAATCATTTGGCCGCTGATCTGGGGGTAAGTACCGCCCAAATTGCCGATACCCTGCGTACGTTATTTAATGGTGTGGTGGTTAGTCAGTTTGAAGAGGGAGAAGAACGCTTTGATGTGCGGGTAAGATTAACGGAAAATCAAAGGACCAGTCTGGATGATTTAAGTAATATATATCTACCCAGCCGTAATGCTCCTGAAGATGGGGGAGCAGCGCCAATGATTGCCTTGAGTCAGGTGACTAATACAGAGTTCTCTACTGCGCCCAGTGTTATAAACCGTTTTGACAGAAATAAAGAGATCGTGCTTTCTTGCAACCTGCAGGGGATCTCCATGGGTGAGTTTAACAAGGCATTCCAGGATAGAATTGATAAAGAATTAAGCTTACCTCCCGGTTACAGAGTCTACGAGGGTGGAGATGCCGAAATGATGGGAGAAACCTTTGTAGCAATGTTTTTAGCTATGATAACCGCAGTATTGTTTATATTCTTCATTTTGGCAGCTCAGTTTGAAAGCTATATAGACCCCTTTTCAATTATGTTATCTATACCTATGGCCATGATCGGGGCTATTTTCTCCCTGTTGCTTGTGGGCAGTGACCTTAGCCTTATGTCTATGATTGGTATTATTATGCTCATGGGTCTGGTGACTAAGAATGCTATCCTGCTCATTGACTTTACCAAGCAGCAGCGGGCCAAGGGAGTGGAGAGAAATGAGGCACTACAGCGGGCTGCCATGGTTAGGTTGAGACCAATTATTATGACCACCACTGCCATGACTTTAGCAATGATGCCCCTGGCACTGGCCTTAGGACCAGGTGCCGAGGGAAGGGCCCCAATGGCACATGCCATCATCGGGGGATTAATAACTTCTACCATGTTAACTCTTGTTGTTGTGCCGGTTATTTATTCCATATTGGATGATTTAAAGGTGAAGGGCCAAAGGCTTAAAGAATTACCTAAGGCTGTATCCTCACGATTTAGCCGTTCATCTTAATAAATTTAAAAGCTAATACCTGTCCAGGGGGCAGGTATTAGCTTTTAAAACATAAATACGTTATTATTGGCGTAGAATGAATAGTGCTAAGGAATGGTTATTTGGCCAAGAAGATGACCTGATATAAAAATTAAGGTTTTAACCTATGTTTTCCTGTTATAATGTAATTGTTTGCAAAAAAAGATAATTAAGGAAAGGAAAGATTATGGAACACTTATTTACAGCAATAATCCTTGGAATTGTTGAGGGTTTAACGGAGTTTATACCTGTTTCCTCCACCGGGCACTTGATCCTAGCGGGAGAACTACTGAATTACACAGGGGAAGAGGCGGCAACCTTTCAAGTATTTATTCAATTAGGCGCTATCCTTGCAGTTGTGATATTATACCGTGAACGTTTTGCGAGATTTCTAACCCGTAAAAATATATCGGATGGTCTAAATTTTAGGCAGAATGAGTTGAATTTTATGCATGTAGCTATTGCAATCCTACCTGCTTTTATATTTGGCTTCCTTCTGCATGATCTTATTAAGGAATACCTTTTTTCTTCAGGGACAGTTCTTATTGGCCTGGTAATTGGTGGTATCTTTATGATTGTTGCAGAAAGGCTACCTATTCCCACCTTTTCCAGAGATTTAGATAGAATTAATTTCAGACAGTGTTTTGTGATCGGTATTACCCAGTGCTTATCCCTTTGGCCCGGTTTTTCCCGTTCAGGGGCAACCATTGCCGGTGGCTTGGTGGCAGGGCTTAACCATAAGACTGCGGCAGAATTCTCCTTTATTATTGCAGTTCCCGTTATGATTGCTGCAACGGGATATGATTTATTGAAGTCCTGGCATTTGATCACACCGGACTTTATGTTGACATTGGCTGTTGGTTTTGTAGTATCTTTCCTGGTTGCTGTGGCAGCAATAGTAGGATTTTTAAAATTACTGGCTAGGACCAAGCTTACACCCTTTGCAATATACCGTTTTGTCTTAGCGGGAGTTTACTATTTTGCCATATTGAGGTAGATGAGAAGACACACCCAAGGGTGTGTCAGACTGTTGAAAAAGCTACAACTGGGTTTTAATAATCCCGAGCAGCGACATTCGGAGCAGTGGAAACAGCGCTTCGCGAAGCTGAGGATGCGAAAATGGGTGAGTGGACATGGACGTCCGCGAAAGCCTGAGGTAAACACGATGTTTACTCGAAGGCGGCCCATTTTCGCCCGAAGCAAGGGATTAGCGCTGTCCACTGCGGAGAGAGGAGGCGTGAGGGATTATTAAAACCCGAATATAGATAGTTTCTCGACACACTGACACACCCAAGGGTGTGTTTTTCACTTATTCAAGAGGATATATAGCGGATAAATTGTTAGACTATACAGGAGGGGAAATGGTGGGTGAAACGAATCTAATTATTAACGAAGAGGTTCAGAGAGTACTCTGGTATCTTTTTGTAGGAAAGAAATTGGAGGAGTATTGTGGAAAATTGTGGTCCTTCAATAAAGTTAATAGTTGCTCCTGAGCATGACGGAAAGTTAATTAGAGAGTACCTAAAGGCCAACGATATCTCGGACAGAGCACTTCGGAAGCTAAGAAACAAAGGCATAATTTTGTGCAACGGTGAAGCGGCAACCTGGCGAAGGATTGTCAAAACTGGCGACGATATAGTTCTCGTCTATCCAAAGGTTGAAAAAAGCATTTATATCAAGCCCGAAGCTTTAGAATTGGATATTTTATATGAGGATAGTGATATTGTTATTGTTAACAAGTCACCGGGTGTCTGTGTTCACCCAACCCTAGCCCACCCATCCGGAACTCTGGCAAACGGAATGGTGTACCATTGGACCAGATTAAATGACAGCTCTAGCTTTCACTTAATTAATAGATTGGACCAACATACTTCGGGACTGGTACTGATTGCAAAGAATAGTTTTTCAGCTCAGCAACTTTTTCTCCAGGGGCAAAGAAAGATTATTTCCAGGACATATAATGCTCTAGTACATGGCATTTTACCTAAATCCTCCGGTACAATCAATTTACCCATTGATAAATGTAATGGCCGAACCACAAGGAGAGAAATCTCCGTGACCGGCCAAGAGGCAGTGACTCATTATCGAGTTGTTAAAAGGCTAAAGGAGACTACATTATTAAGTATTGTTCTTGAAACTGGTCGTACACATCAGATAAGAATTCACATGGCTAACCTAGGTCATCCACTGGTTGGAGACGCCATGTATGGAGGAACTACGGATATAATAGAAAGACAGTGCTTGCATGCTAACTACATTTATTTCTTACATCCTCGAACCGGCAAGTCTATGTCCTTTATAATTCCTTTAGCCATGGATATTCAAGGGTTGGTCGATTAAAATATTAATAATATTTACCCAAGAAAGAATACTCAGTCCTATTGCCGCACGTACAGGTAATACTAATATTAACCAAATCATAGACGTATTTAAAACCTGACTGGCCTAAGCTAACATTAAAAAATATTTCCTTGTTATTACATTTGTCACAGGTCAAAGCAAAGCCCTTGGGCAGTGGGGTGAATTCAAGAGAGCTGATAGTTGCTTTTAACTCTTGATCTAGTGTTGTATCACAGTAGGCGATATTCTGACATTCCGTTGAGGAGCAATAAATGGAAATACAAAAGCTTTCTACATCTTTTTTATTTAAAAAAACGACTTCAGGAACCACCTCCACAGAATTAGAACCACATAGGTTACAAAGCTGTTTGATGGCTGAAGAGAGGGAAAAATCTTCAAGTTTGACTGGTAAAAACTTTATGTTTTTTATATTATTCAAAAGAGTAAACCACCTTGAAAGTATTCTGGTTTTTTGTTATTAATTAAACAAGTATTGTTATTTTCCTCTAGATTGAGGGTCATAATTATTAAGGTAATCAATTTTTTGGGGGCGAGATTATTGAAGTTTAGGGATCCAGTTAATGGCCTAACCCATTTAGCAGGGGCATTTCTATCAATTGCAGCCCTTGTACTGCTGGTATATAATGCTTCATTGCATGGTGAAATGTGGCATGTAGTATCCTTTGCCATTTTTGGCAGCAGCTTGATACTACTCTATACTGCCAGCGCCTTATACCACCTATTACCTGTTTCGGAAAAAGGACAAAGGATCTTAAGACGTATTGACCATATGATGATTTTTGTTTTGATCGCCGGCACATATACACCCGTGTGCCTGATCCCCCTCAGGGGAGCCTGGGGTTGGTCCCTGTTGGTAGGTATATGGGTATTAGCTGTGGCAGGTATAGTTCTAAAGGCTGTGTGGATGCAGGCTCCCCGCTGGTTTTCAACAATGTTGTACCTTGTAATGGGATGGCTGGCGGTAATTGCCTTTTGGCCCTTGATGAATGCCCTTTCCCTGGCTGGAATTGGTTGGCTTGTTTTAGGTGGCGTTTTCTACAGCATAGGGGCAGTATTTTATGGTGCAAAGTGGCCCAATATTATCCCTGGTTGGTTTGGCTTCCATGAAATATTTCACCTTTTTGTAATGGCAGGAAGCTTCAGTCACTTTTGGTTGATGGCCAGATATATTTTATACATAAGATAAAACACGAAGGGCTGCCGAAGGCGGCCCTTTAGTGCCAGATTGTCGAGAAACTACCTATATTCGGGTTTTAATAATCCCTCACGACTCCTCTCTCCGCAGTGGACAGCGCTAATCCCTTGCTTTGGGCGAAAATGGGCCGCCTTCGAGTAAACATCGTGTTTACCTCAGGCTTGAGCGGACGTCCATGTCCGCTCACCCATTTTCGCATCCTCAGCTTCGCGAAGCGCTGTTTCCGCTGCTTCGGATGTCGCTGTTCGGGATTATTAAAACCCAATTGTATCTTTTTCAACAGGCTGAACACTAAAGGGCTGCCGAAGGCAGCCCTTTAGTGCTTAAACGGTCTTGTTAGATTTTGATAGAGAAATATTACTGATTTTATTGGATAGTTTCTTGCCCAGGTCATCAAAGATGGTATAAACCACAGGAACTAACACTAAGGTAATAAGGGTAGACAGTGCCAGACCGAAGGATACCACTACAGCCATTGGAGCCTGTCCTTCGGAGCCTTCCCCTGTACCAAAGGCTAGGGGTAATAATGCTAGGATGGTTGTCAGGGCCGTCATCAGAATTGGCCGGAGTCGAATAGGACCTGCTTCTAAGATGGCTTCATTACGACCATAACCACGCTTCCTTAGGGTGTTGATATAATCTACCAGAACAATGGCATTGTTAAGTACAACACCAACCAGCATGATTGTTCCGATTAAGGCAGGAACGCTTAAGTGGTGACCTGTAACTCCAAGTCCAAAAACAACTCCGATAAAGGTAGGTGGTAGTGAAAACATAATTATAAAAGGCTGGAATAGGGATTCAAATTGTGCAGCCATAACCATGAACACTAGAACTACCGATAGCATTAAGGCCATACCTAAATCCTTGAATGAATCGGCCATATCCTGTGCCTGACCGCCAAATGTAACTACATATCCCTCTGGAAGTGCCAGGTTATCTAACTCTGCCTTGATGTCTTTATTTATGCTGCCTAGGTCACGCCCTGAAACATCAGCGGTGATACGAACCTCCCGGCTTTGGGAAGTTCTGCGTATTTCCATTGGAGCATGATGGGATTCGATGCTGGCCACCACTGATAAGGGAACCTTGGCTCCTGTGGGTGATACAATTGTTAAGTTTGACAATTTGTCTAAACTCTTTGAGTCATCGGGAGTTGAAAGCCTTACATCTACTTCGTCATCACCCGTTCTCATGCGACTAACAATCTGGCCGTCAAAGGCTATACGAACAGATTGTAAAACCTGTGATGCAGATAAGCCATAACGGGAAGCCTGTTCACGGTCAACAATTACTTGGATTTCAGGATTTGCCTTTGCCAAAGAGTTTGTAACGTTACGTGTTCCTTCCACATCTTTAACTACTTCCACAAGTAAGTCACCTAACTGATTTAAAACTTCTAAATCGTCTCCGTAAATGGCAATATCAATGGGTTGACCACCTGGGCCTCCTGAATTATCTGTGGCGGTAACGGTGATATCGGCTCCTGGAATATCAGACATAGCTAGGCGAAGCTTTTCAGCTGCTTCCGCGGTGGAGATGTCCCTTTGGTCCAAGGGTTTAAGCTTGATTTGTATGCTGGCAATATGTCCTGAACCAACACCTAGGAAGCTTAGTTGACCGCCGGAGCCTACAGTGGTAAATATCCGTTCAATCTCCTTAAGATTATGATGAGCTAAAGATTCAAGCTCCGCGGCTACCTTGGAGGTTTCTTCAACCTTTGTGCCTGTGGGTAGTTCCAGTCTAACAGAAATTTCACCCTGATCCATACTTGGGATAAATTCTGTGCCTATAAATGGTAGAGCTACAAGGCTTAAGACTAATAACACAACGGTAATACCAATTGTCTTTTTACGGTTGCCCAGGGACCACCTGAGAATGTTGCCGTAATAATCAGTTAACCTGTGTATAAAGCGACCAAAATGAATTGTGGGGTTCTTGGTTTTGCCCTGGGGTAATGTTTCATCAGGAGGAGACACATTCTTTAATAGTTTAGATGAAAGCATTGGTACCAGGGTTAGGGCTGCAAATAAAGCGGCAATGTGAGAGAAACTAACAGTTAAAGCCATAGGTTTAAACAGAATACCTGCCAGACCGCTTACAAAAATAATGGGTAGGAAAACCACGACCTGGGTTGCAGCAGCGGCAGTAACAGCAGTACCAACTTCTGCGGTTCCCAATTTTGCCGCTTCAATTATGCCATGACCATTTTGCCTATAGCGATAGATACTCTCTAGGACAACCACCGAAAAGTCCACCAAGGAACCAAGACCCAGGGCAAGACCTCCAAGGGATAGCATATTTATGGTTTGGTTTCCAAAGTACATCATTGTAAAGGTTGCTATTACAGATATAGGTATTACCAGGGCAACTACAATTGTACTGCGGACGTTGCGAAGGAAAAGAAACAGAATTATGATGGCTAAGGCGCCACCCAACATACTGTGCTGAATAACATTATTAATTGACTGTTGTATAAATTTAGAAGTATCTACAACAGTCGTGATTTGAACTCCAGGTGGCAGGGTTTTGTTTAAATTATCTACCTCTTGTTTAATACTTTTTGCCACTTGAACAGTATTGGAGCCTGTAGCCTTCATTACGTCAAAGCCAAGGGAAGGTTGCCCATCAACGTAGGCAAACCTGGATTCCTTCTTGAAGGAATCCTCTATTGTTGCCAGATCCCTCAGGGGTATTGAGCCGGCATTAGCACCGGGGAGGTTCACTCTAATATTATTTAGGTTTTCAATACTGTTATATTCCCCAAGCACCCGGATAGCAACCTCATTCGAGCCCCTATCCATAGCTCCGGCGGTGCCGGAAATATTATCACTGGCAAGGGCCTGTATTATCTGAGAAGTTGTTAGATTGTAGGATTCCACCTTCGCCTGATCCAGGACTATGCTGATTTCTCTGGTTTTCCCACCACTCAGGGTTACTGAGGCAACTCCGCCAATTCTTTCTAGGCGTGGTTGAATAGTATCTTCAGCAATTTTCTTTAGTTTTACTACATCTGAGCCAGTTAAGGAAAAAGAGATAATTGGGGCCTGATTAGGATCTAACTTCATTACCCTGGGAGCACTAATCTCACTGGGTAGAGCTGCCTTAACCATGTCAATTTTTTCCCGCAGTTCAATGGCGGCATTATCCATATTGGTTCCCCAGTTAAATCGTACTATTACCAGGGAAGTTCCGGATTGGGAACGGGAATTTATTTCCTGGACATTGCCAGTGGTTGCTACTGCTGATTCTATTGGTTTTGTAACAATCTTTTCAACCTCTGCTGGGGCAGCACCTTCATAAGAAGTAACGATGACCGCAATGGGCAACTCCATTTCAGGGTAAAGATCTACAGCCAACCTTGGGAGAGAGAATAAACCCAACAAAACCAGGGCTATAATTAGCATGGAGATAGCAATTGGTCGTTCTACGGAAAAGTTTGCTATCTTCACTTAGAAGCACCCCCCAGCTCGCTTACAATCTTAACCTTTTGTCCCTCTCCCACTAGACGATTACCCTTAATAATGACGATATCACCTTCACTTATACCTTCTTTTACTTCAGTGAGTTCTCCTGATGTAACTCCGATTTTAACCTGCACTTCCTTGGCCCTTTCATCCTCCACCAGGAATGCTGTATATTGCCCATCTCGTTCTATTAGAGCGTCAGTGGGAACAGCCACAACTTCCTTGGAGGTACCGGTTGATAGGTTTAGTCTAGCAACCATACCCGGTTTTATTTCACCATCGGTATTCTCAATGGCAACCTCCACGGGAAATGCCTTACTGGCAGCATCGGCTTTAGGTGCAACTGTTAGAATTGTACCTGTCACATTTTTATTTAGGGCATTAATAGTTACAGGAACCTTATCCCCGACCTTAATATTAGCAATAATATTTTCAGAAAGGTTGACTTTTACTTTTGTTGTTTCAAGGTGTACTACGGTAACAACAGATACCTGTGGGTTAACCATATCGCCTACATTAATTGACATAGTGGCAATTATACCGGACACAGGAGAAGTAACAGCCGCATTATTATAATTTTCCTGAGCAGTGTTTAAGCTGGCCTCAGATTGTTTAAGCTGAGCTTCAGCAGTTTTTAGGTTGGCTTCAGCATTAATTAATGCTGTTTCTGCTTGCTCAAATTGCTGAAGAGATATGGCCTGGGCGTCATACAATTCTTTGTTGCGCTCAAAGCTTAGTCGGGCATCTTCCAGCGCCCTTTCAGATCTAAGGAGATTAGCCTCATTGAGGGTTAAGCTAGCCTCAGACTGCATAAGGGCATTTCTTGCTTCGGTAGCCTCCATTTCGAATAAAACCTGGCCTTTTGCTACCTGGGATCCCACCTTTACGGGGATAGAAGAGACTCGTCCACTTATTTTTGAGTATACTGCAACATCTGACCCGGCAGCTACTTCGCCAGAGGTATTAAGACTATGCTCGAGGTCAGCTAACGTAGCCTTGATGATCTCAACGGGGACAAGTCTTTCCTCCTGTACAATTTCTTCTTTACTACAACCACTAGCAGTTATAGCAAATAACATCACACAAACTAATAATAAAATAGAACGTTTCAAAATTCTTTCTCCTCTCATGATGTTTTAAAGCTAATAAGTTAACTTACTGCAAACCCTTAATAATTATTTTCAGGGCAACTCGCAAATTGTGTTCGAGGGCTTGTTTATCCTTCTTGATCATCCATTGGTGCATGTATCCATCAATTAGTGCAACAAGGGCAGAGGTTGCAGCATTTATATCAGGTTCATTGAATTCTCCAGTCCTTACTGCCTCTGCTACAATTTCCCTAAGGATTGTTTCCCTATTAATGGCTAAACGGTGTAATTTGTTAATAACCTCAGGGTCTTTGGTTTGCATAAAAAACTCAGACATAACAGCTAAAATGGGAGTATCTAGTTTTTGAAGGTGATGATCCAAATATTTAGTTAGTTTATCAAAAACTGAATCAGATTCATCCAAACTGCTTAAATATTGTGTTAGCCAATGGTTCATTTGTCTCTCTATTATGTATATAAAAATATCTTCCTTACTTTTAAAATGCCAGTAGATGCCCCCTTTGCTTACTCCCGAAACTTTAACTATCTCATCAACAGAGGTACTATTGTAACCGGAATTCAAAAAACAGGTTAAAGCGGAATCTGCTATTAAGTCCTTTTTAGATCCTTTTGTCATAGGTACCCCTCCTTACAGACAGACCAGTCAGTCTGTTCTAGGATATTGTAACATTAATGCTGCATTTTTGGACAAAAAATTTTTATGATTATCATAAGAAAATAATGCATATTAATAGGTATTGCTGCTAATTATATATTGAGAGATTTACAACAGTGAGTTTTTAATCTATTAATAGACTACATAAACACTCTAAATGTGACAGTTATGATTGTGTTTTTTAAAATAAGTACTTGCAATACAAGTTAAGAAATGTTAACATAATAAATGTCGCTGCGAGGTGACAGAGAAAAATTACCACTTGCTTGTAGCTAACCTAAAATGATAAGATAGCTTTTGTCGCCGCTGAGTGCGGAGACGCAAAACGAAACAAAATACGAAATTACCAAAAACTTGCACTTGAAACAGAGTCGGGGACATGGTAAGATGTAATTCCTGGCCGAGAGGACAGGTAAAAAAGCGGTCTTTGAAAACTAAACAGTAGATGATGAATGCAAACTTGGTTTAATGACAAGTCAGTGCAAACTGAGACTGTCATAACCACAATGAATTCTCGTCAAGCGTTAATAAAAACGCTAGCAAGTAATTCCTAAACAAGTAAAAGAAG
>NZ_JARPTC010000039.1:0-15449 GCF_030577015.1 Desulforamulus aquiferis
AAGACCGTAGTAACAGGTGTAGAAATGTTCCGCAAGCTGCTTGACTATGCTCAAGCCGGCGACAACATTGGTGCCCTGCTGCGTGGTGTAGACCGTAAAGAAATCGAGCGCGGCCAGGTATTGGCTAAGCCCGGCAGCATCAAGCCCCATACCAAATATGAAGCAGAAGTATATGTACTGACCAAAGAAGAGGGTGGACGTCATACTCCGTTCTTCAACGGCTATCGTCCCCAGTTCTACTTCCGTACAACCGACGTTACCGGTATCGTACATCTGCCCGAGGGTGTAGAAATGGTTATGCCTGGAGACAACATCAAGGTATCCATCGACCTAATCACCCCCATCGCCATCGAAGAAGGTCTCCGCTTCGCTATCCGTGAAGGTGGCCGTACCGTAGGCGCCGGCGTTGTTTCCGGTATCCGAGCTGAATAATTCTAAAACTACATTATAGTTAACGTCTTTCTGAGAGGGGTGGTGAAGCCACCCCTTTCAGACTGTTGGAAAAGATACACACCCCGTGCTTCTTAAGCCCTGACTGACTCAAGCCGAAACTGAACCCGCCAGGAATACCCATGTTAATGGTATATAAAACCAATTTATGAGGCACAATACTATTATGGGTTGTTGCCACAGGGAAACTATTGACATACAACAACACTTGTGATAAATTTGTTAAGGTATATTACTAGACAACAAAATTGGTTCAAGTCTTTTTTCGTTTTAGGGAGGTGGCAACGGTGAGAGTAGGCGTAACTCTGGCTTGCACCGAATGCAAACGGCGCAACTACACCACGAACAAAAATAAAAAGAACGATCCTGCAAGGATTGAACTTAAAAAGTATTGCAAGTGGTGTCATACTCATACCACGCACAAAGAGACCAGATAGTTTAGGCCGGCTGCCCCGGCGTGCAATTATTAGCCGCATTCCAGATGGGGTTAAAGTTCAAGGCGCTTCTGGGAATAACATAATAAGTTAAGGATGTGGCATTTTCAATGGCTGTGCAAAAGAAACAAGTTAAGCGAGACAGCGCTGCCAAGGAAATAGCGGCAACCAAAGAAACCAGCGGGGCTGAGAACAAAAAGGAAGTGGCCCCAAAGGAAGCTGCTAAACCCTTAGCAAAAAGCCAAGTCAAGGTGCAAAGGGCAACCTTTTCTGAAAGAACTGGGGGTATTAAAAAGTACCTTCGTGGTGTTCAGAATGAGTTGAAAAAAGTTCACTGGCCCACCCGTAAGGAAGTTATCACCTATACTGCGGTGGTATTTGCTGCTGTAACCGCAGTAGCTGCTGTCATCTGGGTGTTGGATTCGATTCTAAGCTTGGGTGTAGGGGCCATAATGTCCTAATTGTTATTAGTGAGGGGGTGGGGAACCCCCGTGGGTTCCTTCTGTTATAATGAATAAACAGTGGTATGTAGTACATACCTACTCCGGGTACGAGAACAAGGTTAAGGCCAACTTGGAGAGGCGAATCGAGTCAATGAATATGGAAGACAAGATCTTCCGTATTCTTGTGCCCATGGAAGACGAGGTTGAAATAAAAAACGGCAAGAAAAAAATCTCAAAAAAGAAGGTTTTCCCCGGCTATGTCCTGGTTGAGATGATTATGACCGATGATTCCTGGTATGTTGTGCGCAATACGCCTGGAGTTACCGGTTTTGTTGGCACGGGCTCTAGGCCCATTCCTCTAAATGATGATGAAGCCAACAATATCATCAAGCAAATGGGTATTGAAGAACCCAGGTCTAGGATTGACTATGATCAGGGTGAAAATATACGGGTCACAAATGGCCCCTTTGAGAATTTTGTTGGTGTGATTGAGGAAATTTACCCTGATAAGGGTAAAGTTAAAGTTATGGTATCAATGTTTGGACGTGAAACTCCCATCGAACTTGATTTTACACAAATTGAAAAGATTAGTTAAGCTTGTAGGTTGTAAGGAGGTGGACTGGATATGGCCAAAAAGGTAGCCGCTATTATAAAACTGCAAATTCCGGCCGGTAAAGCCACCCCGGCTCCTCCGGTAGGCCCTGCTTTGGGTCAACACGGAGTTAACATTATGGGATTTGTGAAACAATATAATGAAGTTACTGCTGCTCAAGCAGGGCTTATTATTCCGGTTGAAATTACTGTATATGAAGACCGGTCCTTTACTTTTGTTACCAAGACCCCGCCAGCAGCAGTTTTGCTGAAGAAGGCTCTTGGTATTGAAACCGCGTCTGGCGAACCTAATAAAAAGAAAGTGGGTAAAGTACCCCGTTCTAAAGTTAGGGAAATTGCCGAACTAAAAATGCCTGACCTAAATGCTGCCAGTGTTGAAGCTGCAATGCGTATGGTAGAAGGCACTGCCCGTAGTATGGGCATTGAGATTGTAGAAGGATAATTCATCCGGTGGGAGGATGTAGTCCGCTAGTACCACAAAGGAGGAAGTTTAGATGCCGAAAGTGGGAAAAAAGCTTCAGGAAGCATTAAAGAAGTTTGACCAAGATGCACTTTATGATCCTACTGAAGCTCTGGAGCTGGTAAAAAAAGCCGCTCCGGCCAAATTTGATGAAACTATCGAAGTAGCATTTCGTTTGGGTGTTGACCCCCGTCATGCTGACCAGCAGCTAAGGGGTGCGGTAGTGCTGCCCCATGGTACCGGCAAAAGCAAGACCGTATTGGTATTCGCTAAAGGTGACAAGGCTAAAGAAGCCGAAGCCGCTGGTGCTGATTTTGTAGGAGCTGAAGATCTGGTTGAGAAAATTCAAGGCGGTTGGACTGGCTTTGATGTAGCCATTGCAACACCTGACATGATGGGTATGGCTGGTAAGCTGGGTCGTATTCTTGGACCCCGTGGCCTGATGCCAAACCCCAAAACAGGAACCGTTACCTTTGATGTGGGGCCCGCAGTAAGTGATGCTAAGGGTGGTAAAATTACTTACCGTACCGATAAAATTGGTATTATTCATGCGCCCATTGGTAAGGTGTCATTTGAAGTTGAAAAGCTTGTTGAAAACTTCAAGACATTGGCAGAAACTCTGGTAAGAGTTAAGCCTGCTACTGCTAAAGGCCAGTACATGAAAACTATCACAGTATCTTCCACCATGGGTCCCGGGGTTAAAATTAACCCTACTAAGATCTAGTGCTACCAAACCCGGCAAGCTATAAATGAATAATATTTTCCAGCTGTAGACCGTTGGTGTCCTATGACTTAAGGGCTTTAAGCCGCCAACCGAGGCCGGGGTTATAACTCGCAAGCTTATAAATAATGCGGGGCCTCTGTTCGTGTCTACACAACAGAGGCCCCGTTTTTGTTTTATTCATGAAATCCTGCCCTGGAAGGAGGTGCAATTCTTGCCGACCACAAAAGCTCAAAAGACAGCTATGCTGAATGAAATTAAAGAGAAAATGTCCAGTTCACAGGTTACCATATTAGCTGATATCAAGGGTATTCCTGTAGCTAAAATCACAGACCTTCGTTCTCGCCTGCGTAAAGCTGGCAGTGAAATGAAGGTTGCCAAAAACACCATTGCAGGCATTGCTGCAAACGAAGTTGGTGTAGAGGGACTTGAAGAATACTTAAAAGGCCCCACAGTATTCACCTTTGGCATTGAGGACCCGGTTGCCCCTGCTAAGATTTTATCTGAATTTTCCAGGGAGATTAAACAAGGTCTGACAATTAAAGCCGGTGTTTTAGAGGGAAAGGTAATTGATGCAGAGGGTGTTAAAGCCCTTGCCGATCTGCCTTCCAGAGAAGTGCTGCTGGCCAAGGTTCTTGGTGGTATGCAGGCTCCTATGTACGGCTTTGCCAGTGTTCTGGCTGCTAACCTGCGCAATCTTGTTTACGTATTGGATCAAGTACGTCAACAAAAAGAAGGCCAGGCTTCCTAAATTAAAAATCAATGAAATACCTGAGGAGGTAATTAATTATTATGTCTAAAGTTGCAGAAGTATTAGAAATCGTTAAAGGCCTTACCGTACTGGAACTGGCCGAATTAGTTAAAGCTTTTGAAGAAGAGTTTGGTGTATCCGCCGCTGCTCCTATGGCTGTTGCTGCTGCTCCCGCTGCTGGTGGTGGTGCTGCTGCTGCTGAAGAAGAGCAAACTGAATTCGATGTAATCCTGACCAGCGCTGGCGACAAGAAAATCAACGTAATCAAAGTTGTTCGCGAAATCACCGGTCTTGGCCTAAAAGAAGCTAAAGATCTGGTTGACGGAGCTCCCAAGCCTGTTAAAGAAAAAATCAGCAAAGAAGATGCCGAAGCTATCAAAGCCAAACTGGTTGAAGCCGGCGCAGCTGTTGACGTTAAGTAATAACCTTAAATGTGAAAATTCCATAATATAAAGGAATACGCCGTCATAACATGATGGCGTATTCCTTTCTTTTACCCCTGTCACGGGGACGGTTCTCTTGACAGCCTTTGGCATTGTCAAGAGAACCGTCCCCGTGACAGGGGGGTGGGTGGGCAAAATTCGACCCTAAAACCTAAATACAACCTTGACAAAACGAAGCACATATGCTAACATTACAAAATGTCATTCTATGGTTTTGATGAAAGAATTTTGGTAAAGTGGCTAAACTTACGTATAGGTTGTTGCATAATAGGCCACAATAGAGGGGATAAGGGTTTATAATGTTTTAAAGCGAGGGATTGTTTAAACGGACAAGACCTTGCTTTTCGTTGTCTTTGATTTTTGTGAGATTTTTGTTAAATATTTAAGGGGTGTGATGCGTTCGATGGCTTACCCGGAACAGGTAGGACACAGGGTGAGGTGGAACTACGGCAAACTGCAGGAAGTATTGGATTTGCCAAACCTTATTGAGGTTCAGCGAAACTCCTACGAGTGGTTCCTGCGAGAGGGATTAAGAGAAGTATTTCATGACATCTCTCCCATCCAGGACTTTACCGGTAATTTAGTGTTAGAATTTCTGGACTACACTCTTGGGGAACCGAAATACTCTGTTGAAGAGTGCAAGGAACGCGATGTGACCTTTGCTGCCCCCTTAAGGGTTAAAGTGAGACTTATTAACAAAGAAACCGGGGAAGTTAAGGAGCAAGAGGTCTTCATGGGAGACTTCCCACTAATGACTGATAAGGGCACCTTCATTATAAATGGTGCTGAAAGGGTTATTGTCAGTCAGCTTGTACGTTCTCCAGGTGTATATTTTGCTGATACCATAGATACCAGCGGCAAAAGATTATTTACAACTACGGTTATTCCTAACCGGGGTGCTTGGCTGGAATTCGAAACAGATGTAAATGACCATATATTTGTACGTATTGACCGGACCCGTAAAATACCGGCCACAGTACTAATTCGTGCCCTGGGTTATGGTTCAAATGCCATGATTACAGAGCTATTCGATAATGATAAGAATGTTCAAGAAACCTTAACCAGAGATAATACAGATTCTGAAGAAGAGGCTTTGGTAGAAATTTATAAGCGCTTAAGACCGGGTGAACCACCCACCGTTGAAAGTGCTCGTTCATTACTAAACACTTTATTCTTTGATCCAAAGCGATATGACCTGGCTCACGTTGGCAGATACAAAATTCAGAAAAAACTTAAGCACGGTATCTTATACCGCTATCCCAACGGTGAAGATGGTCCTAAGGAATGGGACCGCCATCTTAACCAAGAAATTCCAATTGACCGGGAGTTCATCAGGGAACTCACAAAAGACGATATCATTGCCACTTTCCGCTACCTTCTAGGTCTCATGAAGGGTGAGGGGAGGGTGGATGACATTGACCATCTGGGTAACAGAAGACTTCGCTCTGTGGGCGAGCTTTTACAGAACCAGTTTCGTATCGGACTCTCCAGAATGGAGAGAGTTGTCCGTGAGAGAATGACCATCCAGGATGTAGATGTAATTACACCTCAGGTCCTAATTAACATTAGGCCGGTTGTGGCTTCCATAAAAGAATTCTTCGGTTCCAGTCAGCTGTCACAATTTATGGATCAAACCAATCCACTGGCGGAATTAACTCATAAAAGAAGGCTTTCAGCCCTTGGCCCCGGCGGTCTTTCCCGGGAACGGGCAGGCTTTGAAGTTCGGGACGTGCACCATTCACACTATGGCAGGATGTGCCCCATTGAGACCCCGGAAGGTCCTAACATTGGTCTTATTGGCTCCCTGTCCACCTACGCCCGAATCAACAGTTTTGGTTTTATTGAAACCCCCTACCGTAAGGTAGACAAGGATAACAAGCGGGTAACCGATGAGATTAGCTATCTAACAGCGGATGAGGAAGAAGGACATATTATTGCCCAGGCTAACGCACCGCTGGACGAGAATGGCTACTTCAAAGAGGAACGGGTTAATGCCCGTCGGGGACATGATACTCTGATTGTTCCTACAGACAGGGTTGAGTACATGGATGTATCTCCAAAACAAGTATTTTCCGTGGCCACTGCACTAATTCCTTTCCTGGAGCACGATGATGCAAACCGTGCTTTGATGGGTGCCAACATGCAGAGGCAAGCAGTGCCGCTTTTAAGGGCCCAGGCGCCTCTGGTGGGAACAGGTATTGAACACAGAGCTGCCAAGGATTCCGGGGTTGCTCCTGTGTCTAAGAGCAGCGGAGAGGTAACCAGGGTAACAGCTAATGAGATAGTCATCAAAACTGATGATGGTCGTAATGAAACTCATAAATTATTAAAATTTACTCGCTCCAACCAGGGCACCTGCATTAATCAGAAGCCCATTGTTGCTAAGGGTGAAAGGGTGGAGGCCGGACAGATCATAGCCGATGGACCCTCTACCGATAAGGGCGAGTTGGCCTTGGGGCGCAACATATTAGTGGCCTTCATGACCTGGGAGGGCAACAACTACGAGGATGCTATTCTAGTCAGTGAGAAGGCTGTAAAGGAAGATTTCTTTACATCAATTCACATAGAAGAATACGAATGTGATGCCAGGGACACCAAGCTTGGGCCCGAAGAAATTACCCGGGATATCCCCAACGTAGGTGAGGATATTTTAAAGGATCTTGATGATCGGGGTATCATAAGAGTAGGTGCCGAGGTAAGACCAGGGGATATTCTGGTGGGTAAGGTCACACCAAAGGGTGAAACTGAGCTGACAGCAGAAGAGAGGCTCCTGAGGGCTATCTTTGGCGAGAAGGCCAGAGAGGTAAGGGATACTTCCCTGAGGGTGCCCCACGGTGAAGCTGGAAAGATTGTAGATGTTAAAGTGTTTTCAAGGGAAAACGGCGATGAATTACCACCAGGAGTAAACCAACTGGTACGTTGCTATATTGCCCAGAAGAGGAAGATTTCCGAGGGTGATAAAATGGCGGGCCGTCACGGAAACAAGGGTGTTATCGCCCGGATTTTACCAGAGGAAGATATGCCATTTATGGCGGATGGTACTCCGGTAGAAATTGTTTTAAACCCACTGGGTGTTCCTTCCCGTATGAACATCGGGCAGGTGCTTGAAACCCATCTTGGGTGGGCAGCAAAGGCACTTGGCTTCCATGTTGCTACTCCGGTATTTAATGGGGCAACTGAGGAAGCTATTTGGGAATCACTCAGGAGGGCAAACCTTCCTGAGGACGGTAAAATGACCCTTTACGATGGGCGTACCGGTGATCCCTTCGATAATAAAGTTACAGTGGGTTATGTGTATATGTTGAAACTGGCCCACTTGGTTGATGATAAGATTCACGCCCGTTCAACGGGACCATACTCCTTAGTAACGCAACAGCCCCTAGGTGGTAAAGCCCAGTTTGGAGGACAGCGTTTCGGGGAGATGGAGGTTTGGGCCCTGGAGGCTTATGGTGCAGCTTACACCCTGCAGGAAATTCTTACCGTTAAGTCCGATGATGTGGTGGGTCGCGTTAAGACCTATGAGGCCATCGTCAAGGGTGAGAATGTGCCAGAACCAGGAGTGCCCGAATCCTTTAAGGTTTTAATTAAGGAATTACAATCACTTGGTCTAGATGTCAAGGTGCTTACTGAAGCTGAAGAGGAAATAGAAATCAAAGAAATTGAAGAGGATGTAACTGAAACAGCCAAGGAATTAGGAATAGATTTACCGGAGGAAAGGCGAATCGGTCCTCCCAAACGGGAAGTCGAGGAAGATGAAGAGGAAGACAATGAAGACTTCGATGAAGCGTTTATAGAGGAAGGCGATGACTTCGGTCTCGATGACGAGGACTAACTGTGAAGGCCTTAAAATTAGCCACCCAAATCCGTTAAAGGGGGAGTAGGTCCTTTGTTAGAATTAAACAATTTTGACAGTATTCGTATTGGTCTGGCCTCGCCTGAAAAAATAAGGCAGTGGTCCAGTGGCGAAGTGAAGAAACCGGAAACAATCAACTACCGGACGTTAAAGCCCGAACGTGATGGCTTGTTTTGTGAACGTATTTTTGGACCAACCAGGGACTGGGAATGTCATTGCGGCAAATATAAGCGTGTCCGTTATAAAGGGGTAGTCTGTGACCGTTGTGGTGTTGAGGTTACACGATCTAAAGTACGTAGGGAAAGATTGGGACACATTGAGTTGGCCGCACCGGTTTCCCACATCTGGTACTTCAAGGGCATTCCCAGCCGGATGGGACTTCTGCTGGATATGTCCCCCAGGGCTTTGGAGAAAGTACTGTATTTTGTTTCGTATATAGTAGTAGATCCCGGTGAGACACCCCTTTTGAAAAAGCAGCTATTAACAGAGACCGAATACCGGGAATACAAGGATAAATTTGGCAACTCCTTCAAGGCCGGCATGGGAGCAGAGGCCATAAAGAAACTTCTGGAAGAAATTCAACTGGAAGAATTGGCCAGGGAGCTTCGCCAGGAACTTAAGGAAGTTTCTGGTCAGCGAAAAATCCGGGCCATCAGGCGGCTGGAAGTGGTAGAGGCCTTTAAAAAATCAGGAAACCGTCCCGAATGGATGATTATGGACGTAGTCCCTTGTATACCTCCTGAGTTACGTCCGATGGTCCAACTTGATGGTGGACGTTTTGCCACCTCTGACCTAAATGATTTGTATCGCCGGGTTATTAACCGGAATAACAGATTAAAAAGGCTCCTAGACCTGGGGGCTCCAGATATTATTGTAAGAAACGAAAAGCGTATGCTGCAGGAGGCCGTAGATGCCCTGATTGACAATGGCAGGCGCGGTCGCCCGGTAACCGGGCCTGGCAACCGTCCGCTAAAATCCCTGTCCGACATGTTAAAGGGCAAGCAGGGACGCTTCCGTCAGAACCTGCTGGGTAAAAGGGTTGATTACTCCGGTCGTTCTGTTATCGTGGTTGGCCCACAGCTTAAGATGCACCAGTGTGGCTTGCCTAAAGAAATGGCCCTAGAGTTGTTCAAACCCTTCGTAATGAAGAAACTGGTCAATGATGGCCACGCCCATAACATTAAGAGCGCAAAACGCATGGTAGAACGGGTTCGGTCTGAGGTGTGGGATGTCTTAGAAGAGGTAATTAGGGAACACCCAGTACTCCTTAACCGGGCACCAACCCTGCACCGCCTGGGTATTCAAGCCTTTGAGCCTGTCCTGGTGGAAGGCAGAGCAATTAAGATTCACCCAATGGTATGTACGGCTTACAACGCTGACTTTGACGGCGACCAGATGGCTGTTCACGTACCCCTATCTGCTGAGGCGCAAGCCGAGGCAAGATTGCTAATGCTGGCGGCTAATAATATCCTAAACCCTAAGGATGGAAAGCCGGTGGCCAGTCCTACCCAGGATATGGTTTTGGGCTGCTACTATTTGACCATGCAGAAGGAAGGGGAACCAGGGGAAGGCAGCTTCTTTAAAGATGAAGAAGAAGCTATCCTGGCCTATGACAACCAGGCTGTAACCCTTCATGCTAAGATTAAGGTTCGTCTGAGAACAGGTGAAAAATTAGAGACCACCGTTGGCAGGATTATCTTCAATGAGATAATTCCAAAGGAACTTGGTTATATCAACAAGGTCTGCGATAAGAAAACTCTCAGCAAGATTGTAGATGAATGTTACCGTAAACTGGGTAACCACCATACGGCTGAAACCTTGGATGGTATAAAGAAGCTAGGGTTTACCTTCTCAACCAAGGCGGGGATTACCATCGGTGTGGCTGACATAACCATCCCGGAGGCCAAGAAGGAAATTCTAGCCGAAGCGGAGCAGCAGGTTAACAAAATCGAGACACAATTCCGCCGTGGTCTAATTACCGAAGATGAAAGATATCGCAAGGTAATTGGCACATGGAATGATGCCACCGACAGGGTTACCAAAGCACTAATGGAAACCTTAGATAAATTCAATAACGTTTACATGATGGCTACCTCCGGTGCCCGTGGTAATATCCAGCAGATTCGTCAGCTGGCAGGTATGAGGGGTCTGATGGCAGACCCGTCCGGTAGGATTATCGACTTGCCCATTAAAGCAAACTTCCGTGAAGGCCTCACCGTATTGGAATACTTTATTTCTACCCACGGTGCCCGTAAAGGTCTGGCGGATACCGCTTTACGTACAGCCGACTCAGGTTATCTAACCCGTCGCCTGGTGGACGTGGCCCAGGATGTAATAGTAAGGGAAGAAGATTGCGGAACCCCCGAGGGTGTTGAGGTTTCTGAAGTAAGGGATGGCTCCGAAAGCATTGAAAAACTGGCTGATCGCTTAGAAGGCCGGGTGCCCATGGAGCAGGTTGTTCACCCGGAAACCGGTGAAATTATCATTCCCCAGGATCAGGTGGATGCACATATTGTTATCACTGCTGAGCAGGCCCAAGCTGTACAGGATGCTGGAATTGAGAAGATCAAAATTCGCTCGGTAATCACCTGCAAGACTCGCTATGGTGTATGCAAACATTGCTACGGCAGAAACCTGGCTACAGGTGGCACAGTAGATATTGGCGAAGCGGTAGGCATTATCGCAGCCCAATCCATTGGTGAACCTGGCACCCAGCTTACCATGCGTACCTTCCACACAGGTGGTGTGGCCGGGGACGACATTACCCAGGGTCTACCAAGGGTTGAAGAACTTTTTGAGGCCCGTCGCCCGAAAGGTCAAGCTATTGTTGCTGAAGAGGACGGTATTGTTGCCCTGAGAGAGGTTAAGGGTCGTCGGGAAGTTGAAATAACCATGGACAACGGAGAGAAGAATGTCTATGCTGTTCCCTACGGCGCCAGACTTAAAGTCAAAGAAGGCCAGCGGGTGGAAGCCGGTGATGAACTCACCGAGGGTTCTGTTAACCCGCACGATCTGCTAAAAATTAAAGGCCCCGCCGGTGTACAGATATATCTGCTGCAAGAGGTGCAGAGGGTATACCGTCTCCAGGGTGTTGAGATTAATGATAAACATATTGAAGTAATGATCAGGCAGATGCTCCGGAAGGTTAAGGTAGAAGAGGCCGGTGATACCGAGCTGCTACCTGGTGGATTGATAGATATCTTTGAGTTCGAAGAGGAAAATGCCAAAATAGTTGAGGCAGGTGGAGAACCAGCCGTTGCAAAACCGGTACTGCTGGGTATCACCAAGGCCTCTCTGGCCACAGATTCCTTCTTGTCGGCAGCCTCCTTCCAGGAAACCACCAGAGTACTAACAGAGGCTGCAATCAAAGGTAAGATGGATCCACTCCTTGGCCTGAAGGAAAACGTAATTATCGGCAAGCTGGTTCCGGCGGGAACAGGGATGTCACGCTATCGCAATATAGAGGTCTTCACCGATGATGAAGATGATCTGATGAACGATGACCTGGACATACTTTTACCCCAGCTAGGGCGAGGTAAGGACTACGACCTAAGCAGAGAGCTGGATGGCCTTCCGGACAACAGATTAAAGGATGACATTTTGGACGATTTCGACCTGGTTATTAAAAGTTAACCCTTGTTAAACTAAATAAGCTAATTGTTGACACGGGTTGGTGTAAGTGATATTATATGTAAGTGTTTGAATGCTGGAGGTGGGATCGTCATGTCTTTGGAGCGGTTGTCGTCCGCACGAAAACGAACTGTGGGGGCTAAGCAAACGCTTAAAGCAGTGGATAAGGCACAAAGCAAGGTTGTCTATTGGGCTGCTGATGCTGAAAACCGTGTTGTTGATCCCATTATTCGGATTTGTACAGGTAAAAATATACCTACAATTAAAGTGGAGAGCATGAAAGAATTAGGCAAAGCCTGCCGCATTGAGGTGGGCTGCGCCGTTGCCTCTATCACTGAAGATTAAATTTTATCCTTCCATAAATGCAGCATTTCGAGAGGAGGTGTAGAGAGATATGCCTACCATTAACCAGCTTATTCGTAAGGGTCGTGAAGATGTTGTTTATAAATCAACAGCTCCTGCCCTGAAAGAATGTCCTCAAAAAAGAGGCGTTTGCACCAGGGTTTATACCACAACCCCGAAGAAACCAAACTCTGCTCTGCGTAAGGTGGCCCGTGTACGTTTAACCAACGGCATCGAGGTTACATCATACATCCCTGGCATTGGCCACAACCTCCAGGAACACTCCGTTGTTCTTGTGCGTGGCGGTCGTGTTAAGGACATACCGGGCGTGCGTTACCATATTGTGCGTGGCGCCTTAGACTCAGCGGGAGTTCAAAACCGCAACCAAGCCCGCTCAAAATATGGCTCTAAGCGTCCTAAGAAATAATATTGCTTCTATAATATTAAATTTAAATATTAATACCAGGTAAAGGGGGGAAAAATTATGCCAAGAAGAGGTGGAATCCCCAAGCGGGAAGTGCTTCCCGATCCCGTGCATGGCAGCAAGGTTGTAACCAAACTGGTGAACCAAATGATGCTGGATGGTAAACGCGGTGTAGCGGAAAAAATTGTCTACGATGCATTTGCTATTATTCAAGAGAAAAGCGGCAAAAGCCCGCTGGAAGTCTTTGATACAGCAATGAAAAATGTAATGCCAATTTTGGAAGTTAAGGCACGCCGGGTTGGTGGTGCTAACTATCAGGTGCCGGTAGAAGTTCGTACAGAGCGCAGACAGACTCTGGGAATTCGCTGGCTCACAACATATACACGTAAACGTGCTGGTAAATCCATGGCTGAGAAACTTGCAGCAGAATTAATGGATGCGGCGAACAACGTGGGTGCAACTGTTAAAAAACGTGAAGATACTCATAAAATGGCGGAGGCCAATAAGGCGTTTGCTCACTACAGGTGGTAAGGGGGAGTCACTATGGCCCGACAGTTTCCGTTGGAGAGAACCCGGAACATAGGCATAATGGCCCATATTGATGCCGGAAAAACCACTACCACAGAGCGTATACTGTTCTACACCGGAAGAGTGCATAAGATAGGTGAAGTTCATGATGGCGCAGCTACAATGGACTGGATGGTTCAGGAGCAGGAGCGAGGCATCACCATTACCTCGGCTGCAACAACTGCTCAGTGGAACGAACACCGTATAAATATTATAGACACACCCGGGCACGTGGATTTTACAGTGGAAGTAGAACGTTCACTAAGGGTGTTAGACGGTGCTGTGGCTGTGTTCTGTTCGGTCGGTGGGGTTGAACCCCAATCAGAAACTGTCTGGAGGCAAGCCGATAAATACGGCGTGCCCAGGATAGCATACATTAATAAAATGGACCGTGTAGGTGCTGATTTTTACCACGGTCTCAATATGATAAAGGACCGCCTGGGCGCAAACCCGGTGGCAATCCAACTGCCCATAGGCAGTGAAGACCAGTTCAAGGGTATTATTGATCTGGTGAAAAGCCAGGCTATGATTTATGTAGATGACCTGGGCACTCAAAGTCAGGCCACAGATATCCCGGAGGATATGCTGGATCTAGTTCAGGAATACCGGGAAAAGCTTATAGAGGCTGTGGCAGAATCTGATGAAGAATTGATGATGAAATACCTTGAGGGAGAAGAACTGACTGAGGAAGAAATTAAGCTTGGAATTCGCAAAGCAACTCTATCGGTCAAAATCACTCCTGTAATTTGTGGGTCTTCCTTTAAAAACAAGGGTGTTCAGGCTCTGCTGGACGCTATTGTAGATTATATGCCGGCACCCACTGATGTACCTGCTATTCAAGGGGTTAACCCCGATACAGGTGCAGAGGATGCCAGGATATCAAGTGACAGTGAGCCCTTCGCGGCCCTGGCCTTTAAAATCATGACGGACCCATATGTAGGCAAGTTATCCTTCTTCCGCGTATACTCTGGTGTGCTTAAATCAGGTTCCTATGTTTTCAATACAACCAAGGGTAAGAGGGAACGTATTGGTCGAATCCTGCAAATGCATGCTAATCACAGGGAAGAAATTCCCGAGGTTTATGCCGGTGATATAGCTGCAGCAGTTGGTTTAAAGGATACTACAACCGGCGATACCCTTTGTGATGAAAACAGCCCCATTGTATTAGAATCAATGGAATTCCCGGAACCGGTAATCCAGGTTGCCATTGAGCCCAAGACCAAAGCTGACCAAGACAAAATGGCTGTTGCCCTGGGCAAGCTCACAGATGAAGATCCCACCTTCAAGGTTCATACGGACACTGAAACCGGACAGACAATTATTGCCGGTATGGGTGAACTACACCTTGAAATTATTGTGGATCGACTACTGCGTGAGTTTAAAGTAGGTGCAAATGTTGGTCGCCCACAGGTTTCCTATAAAGAAACCATTAAAAAGGCTGTTAAGGCTGAGGGCAAATTTGTTCGGCAGTCCGGTGGTAAGGGTCAATATGGACATGTTCAAATTGAACTGGAACCCCTGGAGCCAGGTGGCGTTGGTTATGAATTTGTAAACAAAATTGTAGGTGGGGTTGTTCCCAGGGAATATATCGCCCCTGTTGATAACGGAATCAAGGAAGCCATGGCTAACGGTATTCTAGCCGGCTACCCCATGGTGGATGTCAAAGCTACATTATTTGACGGTTCCTATCACGAAGTGGATTCTTCGGAAATGGCCTTTAAAATTGCCGGATCTATGGCCTTCAAAAATGCAGCTCAAAAGGCAAACCCGGTGCTGCTGGAGCCCATCTTTAAAGTGGAAGTCACAGTTCCGGACGAATATATGGGTGATGTCATCGGAGACCTTAATAGTCGCCGGGGACGCATTGAAGAAATGAACAGCCGTGGCAATGCCCGGGTAATAAATGCCTATGTACCGCTGTCTGAAATGTTTGGCTACGCAACAGATTTACGTTCCAAAACCCAGGGACGTGGTACCTACAGCATGCAGCATGACCATTATGAAGAAGTTCCCAAAAACATTGCAGAAGGTATTATCGCTAAAAGAAACGGTTAATACAGATAATTCTCTTCTATATAGGCAAGGAGGAAAGTAAAAAAATGGCTAAGGCAAAATTCGAGCGTAATAAACCCCACGTAAATATTGGTACAATTGGTCACGTTGACCACGGCAAGACAACTCTGACTGCTGCCATCACAGTAGTATTAAGCACCACCGGTGGCGCATCTGTTAAGCGCTATGACGAAATCGACAATGCTCCTGAAGAGCGTGAACGTGGTATCACCATTAACACCGCCCACGTAGAGTATGAAACTGCTA
>NZ_JARPTC010000040.1:0-10470 GCF_030577015.1 Desulforamulus aquiferis
CTAAGCGAATCGTCTCCACGAAGATATTTTTCAATAGCTGCAATTTTTTCTTCTCCTGAAATTTTGGCCTTATGAGACATGAAAAAGCTCCTCCTTGTAATAGACAGTTTTATTATTTAAACTGTCTACCACAAGGGGAGCATATCAAAAAGCAGAAGGTCTTTTGTTAATTAGTATTGGGCTCGGCAACCCTTAAATTGTCTGCTGGGAAAAATACAGATTGATGCTCCTTGATAAACCAGAGGGTCAGACCAAAGGACAGAAGGTCCGCTATTGGGAAGGCCACCCAAATTCCTTCAAGGCTAAACCAAAGGGGTAGCACCAATATTAAGGGAATTAAAAACAATACTTGCCGGGACATGGTCAGGATAAAGGCAGCACGGGCCTTGCCCAAAGCTTGAAATACTCCACCTGTGACCACCTGGACACCAATGGTAATAGAAAGGGCAAACATGACCCTAAGGGCCGTCTCACCCATTTCAATGGCAGCTAAATCAGGCGTAAAGATTGACAAGATGGCCCTTGGGAAGAGCATAATAGCCACAAAACCTACCAGGATAACCATTGTGGAGGTTTTAATGGCCAACCAAATGGATTCGCTAACCCGGTTATGCAGGTTAGCACCATAATTATAGCCAACAATGGGCAAGAGTCCCTGCATAATACCAATAATTGGCATGAGGGCAAACATTAAGATCCTATGAATGATTCCAAAGACCGCCACAGCCAGGTCACCGCCGTAAGAAACCAGCATATGGTTTGCCGCCACAAACATGACACTTCCTGCAGCTTGTTGTACAAAGGCTGAGGAACCGATGGATAATATTTTATTGATTACTGACAAATTAGGTATCAAATAAGAGGGTTTAAATGATAAAGTGCTTTTTCCCATGGCAAAATACCATACTAAATATACAGCCGTAACTCCCTGGGATACCACAGTGGCAATGGCCGAGCCTTTGATGCCTAAACCGAAAGAAAAAATAAAAATTGGCGTTAAAATAATATTTAAGCCTGCAGAAATAAGCATAGTTATCATGGCGGTTTTGGCATTGCCCTCAGAGCGAACAATGTTGTTCATGGCAAAACCGAAGGCGAAAAAGATAGTACCATATAAGATTATCCCTAAATAGTCCTGGGCATAGGGCAACATTGTTTCACTGGCGCCAAAAAGGTAGAGGATGGGAGTCAATAGACTTAGGCCCAAAACAATACCTGCAATGCTGACAATTAAAATCAGACTGATGATATTACCGAAGACATGATTTGCCTCATCGGCTTTCTTCTCACCTAACAACCTGGAAATCACCGAGGCACCACCGATACCGATGGCACCGGCCAGTGCCATAATAATCATTTGAACAGGAAAGGCAATGGAAATGGCCGACACACCTACAATGCCTACAGCCCGGGCCACAAAAATGGTGTCTACAACGTTATATAAGGCCATTACAAACATGCCAAAGGTAGCAGGTACAGATAATCTAGCCAATAGGTTAGGGATTGGTTCTTTCCCTAATAGTTCACTATGTTGTCTCATAATTAATCTCTCCTATATAAAAATCAATAATTTCTAAAATCTATCTTTATGAATGTAATCAGCAGCGTTTTGGGCTAGCTTAGTCAATAGAATGAATGCTTGCTCCACCTCTTCTTCGGTCATACCAGTACTTAAAATATTAGTCCAGCCCTTGATAATAGAAAACAACGTTGGCTTAAAGTCCTTAGCAAGCTGAGTTAAGAAAACATGATTTGAACGCAGGTCCTTTTCATTCGGTTTTCTCACGATATAGCCCGCCGCTTCTAACTTGCTTAGTGCCCTGGCTGTAGTGCCCTTATCTATATTTAAACATTGGGCGATTTCCTCCTGAAGCAAACCATCCCTTTCATAAAGGACTATTAAAAACAAAAACTGCCCTTTGCCAATGCCGTAGGGCTCCAGTTCTTTGTTGATATAAATTTGACCATAACGATAGAGTAAGGAAATCCACTTTCCTAAGGAAACATTGGTCACTGATAGCACCCCCTTGGTTGCAAATGCAACCATTAATAGATTATAAACCTGAATGGTTGCTTATGCAACAAATATTGTTTATTAGAAATAATTACAAATTAATAATATACTAAGCAAAAAAGAATGGACCAATAGGGTAAGCTAGTCTAATGAAAAAAGGAGGCACCCCCCGATTCAGGGAGTGTCTCCTTTTTTATAACTACCTCAATATGCCTTTTATCCTCAGAGACTTCTAAGGAGTAACCTAAATATTCTGCCAAGGATTCCAGCGGAAGATAGATTTGCTCCTCGAAAGCGACCGGTTCCACAGACCACTCTATATTATCACCATCAGCGGAGACGAAGAAGTTTGTATCATTTTCCCACCTTAGTAATTCCCCGGTCTTATTTCGTAGCACCAATTCGTTTGATTCAGATGACCATTCAAGGGAGCAGCCGGTGGCCTGGGCAAAGGAGCGCGCACCCACCAATACGCTGCTGTCCTCTCCGGTACCAACTAACCTGGAGAAGATTAGCTTGCCCTCGTACTGGACCACCACCGGGCTGGCAAGATATCTATTAATGTTGCTGGTCAATACCTGATAGCCCCTTTTGTTTAGGTGAATACCGTCTGTAGTATAGATTTTGGCCAAGCCCGCTCCATCCTGCAGGGAGGTGTTGTGATCCATAAAGACCAGGTTCATTTCCCTGCAAACCTTAAACAGTCCTTCATTAATGGGCCGAATATATTCATTGTAGTTTTTATCAGTTGTCAATAATACAGACTGCACTATAACGGGGGTGCCTGGGAGACTAGCCTGAATTTGCGTGAGCAACAGCTTATACCTGGCCACAACCTCCTCTGGGGGGAGCCAGTAAGCACAAACATCGTTGGTTCCCAACATAATAAAGACCTTATGGGGCTTTATATCCAATACCGATGGCTTTAGCCTCTCCATGGCATCGTCCAGCGCATCCATTCTTATACCACGATTGATAATATTATACCTTTGACGAAGGTCTTCAAAGGGGAAGAATTCTGTAAGGGAGTCCCCAAGGAAAACGATGGTTCCAAGCTCATGCTTAAGGTACTTATTTTCTTCCTCGTACCTTGCCACATATTGGCCCCAGGCCTCGTACCTGGCCTCTGCCAACCCGGGCCAGCTTAGCAATAGCAGGAGCAAACTCAATATTAGTTTTTTCATAGTTTAAGTCATCTCTCCTCCTGGATCTCGGCCTGCCTCTGGCTAACCCCATCCTTTAAATAATAAGGGTCAGATATGCCCTGTCGGAAGGCTTCCTTGGCTGCGGCGGTGGAGTCGATACGGTAGAGCCTCTTGCCGTCAGTCTGATCATACCAAACAGCTATACGTATATTGGGGTAGTGGGACATGGAGCCAAGGGCCTCTTTAATCCACTGGGATTTATTGCCCCCCAATTCATTGGAAGAGAATTCTGTAATCATAAAGGGCTTGTTGGGATATTTGGCCAGGTATTCTTGATAAATGGGTATATACATCTCATTAAAGCCACGCCAGGTTTCGTAGGGATAACTGGTGCCGTTATTGTAGCAGGTTAAACCAACCCAATCTACATAACCGTCTCCCGGATAATAAAGCTCAGGGGCATTCCATTTAAAATCGGGGAAGGAGCGATCGTGAGGGTTCCAGACGAATATAGCATTGTCTGCCCCCTGCTCCTCAAATATGTGATGGATGCGCTGCCAGGCTTCCACAAAAAGATCCCTATCTTTACTGAAAAACCAAGTACACCAGGGGTCCCAGTCTCCGTTCATCTCATTGGCAAAGCGAACAAAAAGAGGCTCGCCCACCTCTTTTACCTGGTTGGCCCAACGGGTTATATAATCATCAAACTTACCGTCAACAATATCTGGAATTAGTACGCTATCAATGTTGGCCTCCTGCCAGGGATGCCAGGTAAGCATCATTATTCTTCCGTCGGCATAGGTGTCCTTGACCATTTTTTCAGGAAAATTCTTATCAAATTCTGTATAGGTCATAATCAGTTCAAATTTGTGCTCCAGGGTATCTTCATAATCCTTATAACCCTCTAAATCCTTTGGCTGGTAAAGTCTCGGGTGGAAGAGGGGGTGGAATATACCGAACATTACCTTATCCTGGGGAATATTTACCTCCAGGTTTTGGCCGGACAGCTTAATATCTCCGGCAGAATAATTTCCGGCAGCAAGTACTGGTTTCTCGAAGGGCTTAACCTCCATAAAGGTCTGTAAAATCTGGTCCAGGACAGGGCTATACTTACCGAAGCTATCCTCATCCGTTTTCATGGTAAAGGTGTAGACCTTATCTTTGAAAACCAGGTTGATCTCACGGTAATAGTTGAGGTCATTTGGACGGTTTTCCAGCTTTGGTCTAACCCACATCAGCCGATGGGCTTTGAGGCCGTTTACAGGGGTACGGTTATGGGCAATTAGTTTAACCCCGTACTTTTGCTCTAAGATATTTCTATTACCAAAGAGTACATACTCATCCGCTGAGATACCCTTTAGCGGTTGATTAAAGATGTCTATTATACATTTCTGATCCTCAGCCACCAGACGAGTGACAATACCCTTTTCACTGTCATCAAGCTGCCAATTGTTCGGGTACTTGATACTATAACCGTCTACCCCGTTTTGATAGGTAACCAATTCCTCTGCCAAACCAATGGAGGGAAACAATAGCAGGGAGCAGAGCAGAACCAAAAAAAATACTTTTCTCATTAATTAGTCCACCTTTATTTTAGTTTCTACTTATTTCTCCAAAGCAAGATAAATTTCCTGGTTTTTAATGGCAAAATCGTGCTGTATCGGAAAAGTAACTGACCTGATGGACTTTATCCTTAAATCTGCTGGGGATAAGAAAATAGCCTTAGGTTGAGGTAAAAATATACACGTGTTAAACTAAGGGAGAATTAGTCAAGAAATAATACCTATAAAATAGAAAATATAAGGTGGTAATCCATTAATGGCTGCAATAGTGGTTTTAGCGGAAAAACCTTCGGTAGGTCGGGATTTAGCGAGGGTACTGCACTGCAACAAAAAAGGGAACGGCTATTTTGAGGGAGATAAATACCTAGTAACCTGGGCCCTGGGTCATCTGGTAACCCTTGCTGATCCCGAGGTCTATGACGAAAAATATAAGTCCTGGAGGATGGAAGATCTGCCCCTGCTGCCTGACCACTTAAAGCTGGTCATTATCAAGCAAAGTGGCAGGCAATATAGTATTGTTAGGGAACTGCTCAATAGGAAGGATGTAAAGGAAATCGTGATTGCCACCGACGCAGGCCGAGAGGGTGAATTGGTGGCCAGATGGATATTAGAAAAGGCTGGTGTTAGAAAGCAAATCAAAAGACTTTGGATATCCTCCGTAACAGACAAGGCCATTAAAGAGGGCTTTCAGAAGCTAAGGAGCGGTAAGGATTATGAGAACCTTTATGCCTCCGCTGTAGCCAGGGCAGAGGCTGATTGGCTGGTGGGAATTAATGCCACCAGAGCCTTGACTTGCAAACATAATGCCCAGCTTTCCTGCGGGAGGGTCCAAACCCCCACCCTGGCAATTGTGGCCCGTCGGGAGGAAGAAATTAACAACTTTAAACCAAGGACCTTTTACGGTATCACAGCCATCACTGCTGCCCAATTGAAGTTAACCTGGCAGGATGGTAAAACAAAGGAGCATAGGATCTTTGAAAAGGATAAATGCGATAAAATTGTTGCTGCATTAGAAAACAAAAGTGCCAGGGTCATTGGTGTGGATAAGGCCAAAAAGACAGATTTTCCCCCCCAGCTATATGATTTAACAACCCTGCAAAGGGATGCAAATAAGATCTTTGGCTATTCTGCCAAGGAAACTCTTTCCATTATGCAAAAGCTGTATGAACAGCATAAGGTACTAACCTATCCCAGGACAGATTCCCGCTATATATCCTCGGATATAGTGGAGACCCTAAAGGATCGGGTAGAGGCCTGCGGGGACAGACCCTACGCTAGATTCACCAGTAAAATTTTAAGGAGCCCCATTAGGATCAACAAGAACTTTGTTGATAATAATAGGGTATCTGATCACCATGCCATTATACCGACGGAACAATCGGTGGTAATAAGTGAATTTAGTGATAAGGAAAGAAAGATCTATGATCTGGTTGTCAAAAGGTTCCTGGCAGTCCTATACCCGCCCTTTGAATATGAGCAAACAACCATTAAGGCCCAAATTGGGGAGGAGCTATTTATTGCCAGGGGAAAAAGAGTAATTAGCCAGGGCTGGAAAGAGATTTATGATCAAAACTGGGAGGAAAGTGATCCTGCGGTCGCAGAACAACTTTTGCCAGAGATAAATAATGGAGACCAGCTGGAGATAAAGTCCTTAAGCCAGACCAGGGGAGAAACCAAACCACCTGAGCCATTTACCGAGGGCAGCCTGTTGGCCGCCATGGAAAATCCCGCCAAATATATGGAGGGAGAGGATAAGGGACTGGCAGATACCCTGGGTAAAACCGGGGGACTTGGTACTGTAGCCACCAGGGCAGATATTATTGAAAAGCTTTTTAATAATTTTCTAATGGAAAAAAACGGAAACAAAATAACTTTAACCTCAAAGGGAAAGCAGCTTCTGGAGCTGGTTCCTGAGGATTTAAGAACCCCCGCCCTGACAGCCCAGTGGGAACAGAAATTAGAGGCAATCTCCAAGGGTTTACTCAAAAAGGATAATTTTGTCAACCAAATGAGGGGCTATGCCAAAACGGTTGTGCAGGAGATAAAAAACAGCGAGGCTAAATTTAGACACGATAATCTTACCGGCAGCAAATGTCCGGACTGTGGGAAAAGAATGCTTGAGGTAAAGGGCAAAAAGGGAAAGATGCTTGTTTGTCAGGATCGGGAATGTGGACACAGAATAGGTCTAAGCAAGATAACCAACGCCAGATGCCCTAACTGTCACAAGAGAATGGAAATGCATGGAGAGGGAGAGACAAAGCTCTTTGTGTGTCCGTGCGGATATAGAGAAAAGCTTACCTCTTTTAATGAAAGAAGGGAAAAGGAAAAAACCAATGTGAGTAAAAAGGACGTTTCAAAATACCTCAAGGAGCAGCAAAAGGGTGATGACGGCCCAATAAACTCGGCCCTTGCCGATGCATTAGCAAAGCTAAAACTTAAGTAATTATGCAACCCACCGTTCATAAGAAAGGTGGGTTTTGTCTTTCACAATTTCCCATATTCTTTTTACATTTTCTTTATTTTATTTAATGTAAAACTGAGCTATTATTGAAAATATTTGGATCAGAAAGAAGGCTTTGTATGCAAAGGTATTTTATTTATTTGGCGGTACTTATGGCATTAACCTCTTTGTTTTTTGCAGGCTGTTCCCCAAAGGAGGAACAAAACAAAGGGCAGGCCGGTTTGGCTAACCCCAGGGTGCTGGAGGTTGACGAGGGAGTTTTAAGTGAAACAATGACATTGTCGGGGACTCTGGAGGCTCTAAATTCCGCTAACGTGGTGGCCAGGACTTCAGGCAAAGTTGCTACCCTGTCGGTGGATGTGGGAAGCCGAGTTAGCATAGGACAAACCCTCATGACCCTGGAGGCAGAGGAGTTGGCAGCGGCGGTTGCATCAGCCGAAGCTAACCTGGAAAATGCCGTAGTTACATATGACCTTGCCCTGAGTAAATATGAGAGGGGCAAAGAATTGGCAGGGGCAGAGGCGCTGTCAAAGACCGACTTTGAGGAAAACTATGAAGGTGCCTTTAGAAAGGCGGCGGCTGCAGTTAAAGTAGCCCGGGCTGCATTGGACCAAAGTCAGGCTCGTTATAATGACGCAATTATCAAGGCTCCCCTAAGTGGCATAGTGACTGCCAGAAATATTAACGTGGGAGAACTGGCCGGCTCCTCAACCCCGGTTTTTTCCATTAGCAATCTGGACAAGGTAGTAGTCTGTATCAATGTAAATGAGCAGCAGGTAAATAAATTTGCAGAGGGTCAAAGGGTGGGGGTCAAAGTAAGTGCCGTAGCCCAAAACCTTTTTACAGGAGTTGTAGCCAATATTGCCCTGGCTGCGGATCCTAAGCTTAAGGCTTACCCCATAAAAATTGAGCTGGACAATCAAGAACATAAGCTAAAGCCGGGCATGTTTGCGGAGGTAGTTTGGGAAAACAAACTGGAGCAGGTGCTTTTAATACCCAGGGAGGCTGTAATAGCCAGCGGGGGAAAGAGTAAGGTATTTGTTGTAGAGAATGAGGAAGCCAAAGAGAGAGTGGTAGAAACAGGAGCGGCGGATGGTAAAAATATATGCATCACCGCCGGTTTAAGCAAAGGCGACAAGGTAATAGTAAGTAATCCTGAAACCTTGAAGGATGGCATGAAGGTAAATACCCAGCAGAATCAGGGGGGGCCTCCCAAAGAACCCCAGGGCAATGGGGAGGCTAAGTAGCTATGCATATTACCGAACTATCCGTTAAACGGCCCAAGATGATGACAATGGTTATCCTGCTATTTGTAGTACTGGGGTTATATACCTACCGGCACATAGGAGTGGAGCTATATCCTGCCATAAATACCCCCTATGTTTCTATTATGGTAGCCTACTCTGGTGCAGGGGCAGAGGAAATAGAGACCCAAATAGTGAAGCCTGTGGAAGATGCCGTTTCCTCCATCAGTCAGCTCAAAACTATAACCTCCACTGCCTCCTCGGGAACGGCAAATATCAACCTGGAGTTTGAATTAACAGCCAATGCAGATGAGGCGGCCATTGAAGTTCAGAAAAAGATGGATACCCTCCGGCGTGTACTGCCTGATGGAGCAGATGACCCGGTGGTTATTAAGCGGGATATGAATGCCTCCCCTGTAATGATGCTGGCCTTAAGCGGCAATGGCGCCAGGACCGAGCTTTATGATTTGGGTAATGACGTTATCAAAGAGCGTCTCCAAAGGGTTGCGGGGGTTGCCGAGATTAACGTTTTTGGCGGACAGCAGAGGGAAATAGCCATAGACATAGATAAAAGTAAGCTGGAGGGGTATGGCTTAGCCATAAGTCAAGTAGTCAGCAGACTAAGGGCAGAGAATCTAAACAACCCCAGCGGACGTATGGACAGGCCGGAAGCGGAGTACAATGTCCGGGTACTGGGTGAGTTTCGCAGTGTGCAGGAAATCGGGGAAATCCAGATACCCACCTCCTCGGGCTACTCTGTTCCCCTTAAAGCCATTGCCACCATTACAGATGGATATAAGGAAGTTCGGGTACACAGCAGGGTAAACGGTAACAATGCTGTAGGCCTGCAAATCTATAAACAAAGTGACGCCAGCATGGTGGCAGTAGGAGACGCCATAAAAAATGAACTGGCAGTTATCAATGAACAGCTGCCCGAGGGCGTAAATCTAAGAATTTCAAGGGATAATTCCGATTTTGTTCAAAGATCCGTTAACGGTACCAGATTAAATATTATTGAAGGGATTATCACCACCAGCCTAGTTTTATTTATCTTCCTCCGTCAGTGGAAATCCTCCTTTATTGTATTGCTGGCTATTCCCACATCCTTAATGGCCACAGTAATGATGATGTATTTCTGCGGCTTTACCTTCAATATGATGTCCCTTATGGGCTTAGCCCTTTGTATTGGTATCTTGGTGGATGATTCCATTGTTATTCTGGAAAACATTCACCGGCATATTAAAATGGGTAAAACCCCCTGGCAGGCAGCCATCGAGGGGCGCCGGGAAATTGGCATGGCAGCCATAGCCATTACCCTGTCAGACGTGGTGGTCCTCGCCCCATTAGCCTTCATGAGTGGTATGGTGGGGCAGTTCTTTCGCCAATTTGGTCTGACCATTGTTTTTGCCACACTTTTTTCACTATTTATTTCCTTTACCTTGACCCCCATGCTGGCATCCCTGATGTATAAGATGGGCAAGGAGGATTTGATTAAGCCGGGTAAGCGCTCATTCCTGGATCTGCTCTGGCAGTTTACCATACCCTTTGGACAAAAAATCGAACAAAAATATATGACACTGCTTCATTGGTCATTGCAAAATCGTAAAAAGGTAATTGCCTTTTCTGTGCTGCTATTTATGCTCAGCCTGAGCATGATTCCATTAAAAATTGTGGGTACGGAATTTATGCCCGGCTCAGATGAGGGAGGCATTACGGTATCCCTGGAAATGCCGGTGGGCACACCCCTGGAAAAAACAAATGAAATACTGCAATCTATGGAAGAAGAGATAGGCAAAATACCTGACGTCCAGTATTTTAACACCATGGTTGGCGGTGGCGGCAGGGGCTCCTCCGGATCAAACTCAGGACGAATAGAGCTGCAGCTGCTGCCTAAAAACCAGCGTCAAAAATCAGCCTCGGAGATTGCCGGTGATATCCGTAAGCTGGGCAGTACCATCAAGGACGGTCGGGTATTTGTTTCCGAGTCTGACTCACGGGGTGGGGGCGGTGGCTCTGCGGTGCGTATTTTAGTAGCAGGCAACGA
>NZ_JARPTC010000041.1:0-6810 GCF_030577015.1 Desulforamulus aquiferis
ATTGACCTCAATTACGATATAGTCCATGCTGTAGGGGTCCAAGGCAAACTGCACATTGCAGCCCCCGGCCACCTTAAGGGCACGGATAATCTTTAGGGAGGCGCTTCTCAGCATCTGGTACTCCCGGTCTGACAGGGTCTGGGAGGGGGCGACAACAATGCTATCCCCTGTATGCACACCCACCGGGTCAAGGTTTTCCATATTACAAATGGTAATGCAGTTGTCAGCGCTATCCCGCATCACCTCATACTCAATTTCCTTCCAGCCGGCAACACTGCGCTCCAGGAGCACCTGATTAATCATGCTCATTTTAAGTCCCCGGTGGCAGATGGCTGTTAGCTCCTTTTCCTCCAGGGCAATACCACCGCCGGTTCCCCCAAGGGTGTAGGCGGGTCTTACAATGAGGGGGTAGCCAATCTTATTGGCAAATTCCAGACACTCCTCCAGGGTGCTGGCGATGGTACTGGGGGGAATTGGTTCCCCAATCTCCAGCATGGTGGAGCGAAATAGTTCCCGGTCCTCCGCCTTTTTAATGGTCTCCAGGGAGGTGCCCAGCAGGGCTACATTATGTTTATCCAGGATTCCCTTCTCTGCCAGCTCCACCGCCATATTGAGGCCGGTCTGGCCTCCCAGGGTGGGCAGCAATCCGTCGGGCTTCTCCCGGGCAATGATTTTTTCAATACTATCCGAGGTCAGGGGCTCGACGTAAACTTTATCCGCTATGTCCCCGTCAGTCATGATGGTGGCAGGGTTGGAGTTTACCAGTATTACCTTGATGCCCTCTTCCCGGAGAGCTTTACAGGCCTGGGTTCCGGCATAGTCAAATTCTGCTGCCTGACCGATAATAATGGGACCGGAACCAATAACCAATACTGTTTTGATGTCCTTCCGTTTGGGCATCCTAATCCTCCTTGTTGTTAAGCCAGCTTATTCCTTTGCCATGGCCTGAACCAAAACTTCCAGGGCCAGGTCAATTTCTTCTTTAGCTATAATTAGCGGGGGCAGAAACCTTAAAACATTGCCGTTGGTGCAGTTGATTAAGAGTCCCTGCTCCAGACAACGGGCCACAATATCCTTACCTTCGATGGTTAGCTCCATTCCCAGCATTAGTCCCATAGCCCTTACTTCTTTGATAAAGGAATATTTGTTGGCCAGCTTCAATAGCTGCCCTTTAAAATACTCTCCCATGTCTACGGCATTTTCCATCACTCCGTCATTTAGGAGCACATCCATGGCCGCCAGGGCCGCGGAAGTGGCCAGGGGGTTACCCCCAAAGGTGCTGGCATGATCTCCCGGCTGAAAGGCAGCAGCCACATACTCCTTTGCCAGCATGGCCCCGATGGGGAAACCGTTGCCCAAGGCCTTAGCCAGGGTAATAATGTCCGGCTCCACCCCGTAATGCTGGTAGGCCAAGAACTTCCCTGTCCTGCCCAGTCCGCATTGCACTTCGTCAAAAATCATCAGCATCCCTTTTTCCCGGCAGAGTTTTGCCACTCCCTCCAGGTAAGCCTGGGTGGCAGGTATAACTCCACCTTCCCCCTGGATTGGCTCAAGCATGACGGCACAGGTGTGGGGTCCAATATTATCCGCCAGCGCCTTCAGATCATTGAAGGGCACATATTTAAAGCCCTGGGGCAGGGGAGCAAAGCCCTTTTGATATTTGGTTTGACCTGTGGCAGTAATTGCCGCCAAAGTCCTTCCATGAAAAGAGTTGGTAGCGGTAATTATCTCATATTTATCCGGGCCAAGTTGGGCCTTGGCATATTTTCTAGCCAGCTTTATGGCCCCTTCATTGGCCTCGGCCCCGCTGTTGCAAAAGAACACTTTATCAGCACAGGAGTTCTCCACCAGTAATTTTGCCAGCTTTACCTGGGGCTCTATCCAATAGATATTGGAGCAGTGGAGTAATGTGCCTACCTGTTGGCAGACGGCCTCTGCCACTTTGGGATGGGCATGACCAAGGGAAGTAACTGCTAAACCGCCCACAAGGTCCAAATACTTACGGCCTTCAGCATCCCATACCCAGGGACCCTCACCCTTGACCAGGGCCATAGGCAGGCGTCCATAGGTATTCATTACATATTGTTTGCCCATGGCTACTATCTCATTGTTATTCATACTTCACCTGACCTTTCATCCATCCAAAGGAAATCTGACCACATACCTTCCCCGCTCGTTTACGGTACCACCATGGTTCCTATCCCCTTGTCTGTAAAAACCTCCAATAGTATGGAGTGGGGCACCCTGCCGTCTAAAATGTGGGTAGAGTTTACCCCTCCCTTGATGGCATTTACACAGCACTCCACCTTAGGGATCATCCCACCCTGGAGGACACCCCTCTCGGTCAGGGTGGAGATATCATCTATTTTCACGGTAGATATTAATGACTCCTTATTATTGCGATCCTCCAGGATGCCTTCAACATCCGTTAGGATTATGAGTTTATCGGCCTTTAGGGCAGTGGCTATGGCACTCGCCGCATAATCAGCATTAATATTATAGCTTTGCCCACCCTGACCTACACCCACCGGCGAGACTACAGGGATATAGCCTTCATTGATGACAGTTTCCAGGAGGCTGGGGTTTACTTCCTTTACCTCTCCCACAAAGCCAATATCCTGCCTGTCACTGCCCAGCTTCTTAACTGCAGTAAGTAGGTTGGCATCCTTGCCGGATAGTCCCACACCCCTGCCGCCCAGCCCGTTAATCAGGGAGGCAATTTCCTTATTTATTTTACCCAGCACCATCTCCACCACTTCCATGGTGACTTCGTCCGTTACCCTCAGACCCCCGACAAACCGGGAGTCAACACCCAGCCTCTTTAGCATGCCGGTGATTTCTGGTCCACCACCGTGCACCACCACCGGATTGATACCCACAAACTTCATTAATACCAGGTCGGTCATAACTGCCTGCTTCAGGTCTGAATTAATCATGGCGTGGCCGCCGTATTTTATCACCACGGTTTTGCCGTAAAATTTTTTAATGTATGGCAGGGCCTCCACCAGGATGCCTGCCTTTTCCAACGGGGTTAACATCACGGTACGCTCTCCTCTATCAATAATCGTTAGGCTTAGGTCCTATAGCTGCCGTTAATCCTAACGTAGTCATAGGTCAAATCACAGCCCCAGGCTGTTGCAGAAAAATCGCCGGATTTTAAATCCACAAAGATTTGCACCGGGTCCTGGGCCAGCAAAGCCGCTGCCCTATCTTCATCAAACTCCACCGCCCCGCCGTCCCGGGCCACCTGAACATCGCCTATAAAGATATCTGGTCTGGTGGGATCGAATTTTGCCCCGGAGTAGCCCAGGGCACAGAGTATTCTGCCCCAGTTGGCATCTCTGCCAAAGACCGCTGCCTTAAACAAGTTGGAGCCTGTTACTGATCGGGCTGCCATAGCAGCATCCCTCTGGGACGGTGCTCCGGTTACATTTACCTCAATTAGCTTTGTAGCCCCCTCACCATCCCGGGCGATCATCTTGGCCAGGGCAGTGCAGACTTCTAAAAGCCCCTTACAAAATAGTCCATATTCTTCTGTATCAGCCTTTATTTGCTCATTACCGGCAAGCCCGTTTGCTAATACCAACACCATATCGTTGGTGCTGGTGTCACCATCAACGGTAATCATGTTGAAGGAAAGATCTACCACCTGCTTGAGGGCCCTTTGCAGGGTCTCACTGTCAATGGCTGCGTCGGTGGTTATAAAACTCAGCATGGTGGCCATATTGGGGTGAATCATGCCGGACCCCTTAGCCATGCCACCAATGGTGATTATTTGGTCTTTGATTATAAGCTGCACTGCATATTCCTTGGGCACCAGGTCAGTTGTCATAATAGCCTGGGAGGCAGCTGCATGGTTTTCTTTGCTTAGGGAAGCGGTTGCTGCCGGTGTTGCTGAAGTAATCTTTTCCACCGGCAGGGGTACCCCGATTACCCCGGTAGATGCCACTAAGACATAATCCTCTGTAATATTTAGGAGTTCTCCCGCCCTGCGGGCCATCTCCCTAGCATCCGGCAAACCCTTTTCCCCTGTACAGGCATTGGCGTTGCCAGCATTGATGATTATAGCCTGGGCCTTACCCTCTGCTACCCTGCTGCGGGTGAGTTCAAGGGGTGCTGCCTGAACGATATTGGTTGTATATGCTCCGGCGGCAGATGCCGGTTCCTCTGAATAGATCAGGGCTAGATCAAGCTTGCCGTCCTTCTTAAGGCCCGCGGGAACTCCACTGGCCAAGAATCCTAGGGCAGCGGTTACTCCACCGGCAATTGTTTTATGTGAACCTAATGCTACCATTTATTTTCATCCTCTCCCTAGGGGTACATACCCGCAAAGTCAAGACCGGTATCCTCCGGCAATCCCAATATGACATTTAAATTTTGCACCGCCTGACCTGCGGCACCTTTAATCAGGTTATCTATGGCTGATATGACAATTACCCGTTTGGTTCGTGGATCAACACTCACTGCGATATCACAGCAGTTGGACCCGGCCACCGCCTTGGTCTGGGGCAGCATGCCCACGGGCAGCACCCTGACAAATCTCTCACCCTGGTAAAATTCCTTATATCTTTCCGTTAATTCCTCGGTGGTTATATTTCTGGTTAGCTTTGCGTACATGGTGCTTAAAATACCCCGGATCATAGGTGTAAGGTGCGGGGTGAAATTAATGGTCACCGGCATCCCCGCCAGCAGCGACAACTCTTGTTCTATTTCGGGTGTGTGCCGATGGGTGGCTACCCCATAGGCTTGAAAGTTATTTGTGGTTTCACTAAAATGGGTTTTTAGGCTCAGTCCCCGGCCCGCACCTGAAACTCCCGATTTTGAATCTATGATTAATGTTTCCGGATCAATTAACTTATCCGTAAGTAATGGGGCAAGACCTAGAATAGCACTGGTGGGATAACAACCAGGGTTTGCCACAATTACACTGTCCTTAATCTCAAGTCGGTATAATTCCGGCAGTCCATATACCGCAGAGGCCACCAACACTGAGGCTGTGTGTTCTGTTTTATACCAGGACTGATATATATCTACATCCTTAAGTCGAAAATCCGCTCCCAGGTCAATTAGCCGCTTCCCTCGTCGCATTACCTCCTGGCCCACCGGCATAGCATGGCCGTGGGGAAGAGCTGTAAAGACAACATCACAGCGTGAAACCAACTCCGGTACATTTAAAGCCTCCAAAGTATTGTCTACCACACCGTAAAGATGAGGGAATACTTCCCACATGGTCTTGCCGGCATAGGATTGGGAGGTTAACACAGTTAATTCAGCCTTGGGGTGCCGCGACAGCAGTCGGACCAACTCAGCCCCTGCATATCCCGTTGCCCCAACAATTCCAACCTTAATCATTCCCGGCACCTCCATTTAATTTGCATTTGCATAATTATTTGTTAACTAGATTATTTAATCTAGTGCTATACCAAACACATACTTATAATTATACATCCACGTGCATAAAATACAATATTATTTTTTTTAGTGGCTTAGAATTTTTTTCCTCCGCAGTGCTTGCAGCTTTGCTTGTCCAAACCACTCATCTCGGTTTTATAGTAGTAATAATTTTATTCTTACTGAAACAGATCCTTTTTATGTAAGGCCTGTAAATTAGTCTAATTGATTCAACTACATTACCAAACCTAAATCTTCTTGTATAAAACACAAAATCCTGCAAATTATTCCATCCAGCAGGAACAAAATTACCTGTGTCGAAGGTATATGTAAAAAAAGGGGGGCGATTTAAATGATCGACAGGGTAATGTCGGCTTTACTTAGAACCACTGGCACCATGAAGGTGACCCCTACCAAACCCCTGGATAAAGTTCAGCAAAACCCCTTTATATTGCAGCAGAAAAATCCTGGCGAAGCTGCAACAGAAGCTTTAAAAGTCACAAAGGGACCAACCTCAGCTGCACCGGAGGCTACAATAGCTGACCGTCAAGAGCAGCTTAACTTTGTCCCATTGCCTCTTCGCTCTCCCCTTTATGAGGACACCAGATTTTACTGGAAGCTAAAGGATTTCAAAGCCAAGATCAGCGAAGACGGAGAATCTAAAATAATATTTAGTGTCAACACATACACCCTGGGACTACTATGGTTTACCATGACCTCCCAGCCAGGGAAGCTCCTATCACTACAGTGTATCACGGAGGATAACTCTGTGGCAGAAGTTTTTCGCTCATCCTCAGAAATCCTACGCCAAGAACTGCAAGACGCAGGCTTTAGTAACGTTGTGGTCTCCTACAGGGTCCAGGCCGGAATCCGGGGCATAGCCGACCTCGATCCTGACTTCGCTACTCCAGGAACTACAAACCTCATAGATCTTCAGGTGTAATGATGACAACAAGAAAACCAAGGGTAGCAGCCGCCCTGCGCTACCGCAGCCAACAGGATAACGCCCCCATTGTAGTTGCCGCCGGCAAGGGAGACCTGGCCGAGGCCATAGAAAAGCTAGCCAAAGAAAACAACATCCCCCTCTACAAAGACCAACACCTGGCCAAAACCCTCACTGAACTAGGCCTAGGCGTAGAAATCCCCCAAGAACTTTACCAAGCCGTAGCCCTAATCCTAGCCCACGTAGCCAACCTAGACACAAAAAAGAACCCCTGATAAAGGGGTTCAATCTTTTATAAAAACTACCCCAAAGGACCCCCTAGTAAGGCAGGTGGCTTTTCCAAAAGCGTAGCGGAGCACGGTCTGCGTTGCTTAGCCCGAAGTTCCACAAAGGAATACCCTATGAGGGCGTAAGTCCCGTTTCTGCTGTCTGCCTATGCGGTAACAACAACCATCAAATTCCACTACCAGTAAACT
>NZ_JARPTC010000042.1:0-5564 GCF_030577015.1 Desulforamulus aquiferis
GCCGCCGATTGGCGGCGGCGTCTGAATATATGTACCACCCGACAGGATGGTAAGAAACGGTGGTGTATTTAAATGGAAGAAATTAAAGCTAAAATCCTCGAGTATCTTGAAGGTGTTAGCAAAGAGAAGCCCCGTGTAATCGCTGAGAAGCTTGGCTTCAAAAAGAAAGAAGTTGACAAGGCTTGCTCTGACCTGGCTAAAGAAGGTAAGATTGAGTACCTGTATATTGGTACTTCTTTTGTTACCCTAGCTGGACGCGACCATACTCCAGGCTAGAAAAGCAGTAAGACATTTAATACTTACACATTAAAAGAGCGGAACGCCAGTTCCGCTCTTTTAATGTGTACCTTATAATAGCACACCTGAAATATGGGTTAAAATATTGTCTAGGAATAAAATTAAGAGGTGTAGGCCTTTTGGGGAAAAATGTATTGGTCAAAGTTAAGTCTAGCCGGACAGATCTGGATAATGAAACGGAAATTATAGAGCTTACCTCTCCCGGTTCTTTTTACAAAAGGGGAGACAGCTACTATATCATCTACAAAGAAACGGCTGTAACCGGCATGGAAAATGCCACCACATCAATTAAAGTTCAAGGGCGGGTAATAACCCTGGTCCGTAGCGGCAGTGTCAATAACAGACAGGTATTTGAACTGGGTAAACTGCATCGCTCTTGCTACCAAACTTCCTTCGGCAATTTGGATATGGCAGTTAAGCCGTGGAACATTGAGGTTGACTTGACAGACCTAGGGGGAAGTATTAAGCTAGAATATGAATTAGAATTAAATCATGCCAAAGTAGGTAGAAATTCTTTAGATATACATATTAAGGAGGATAAACCCGTTGCAAGGATTGGTGGAGACCATTAGAAAAACTCTGGCCCAAGGAGTACAAAAGGCCATTGAAGGAGCCATGGAAAAGGGTAGCATTAATCAGGTCGAGATACCCGAGGTAGTAATTGAGGTGCCCAGGGAAAAGGGCCATGGTGACTTCGCTTCCAATCTGGCCATGCAATTGGCTCGGTCTGCTAAGATGGCACCGAGGAAGATCGCTGAAGCAATCGTAGACAACCTGGATCTCAAAGGAACCGGGGTAGAGCGGGTAGAAATTGCGGGCCCGGGCTTTATTAATTTTTATTTGGAACCTGGCTGGGTTTACGGGGTCATGCCCCTAATTTCCAGTGAAGATAGGAACTACGGTCGTCAGGAAATAGGTGATGGACGCCGGGTGCAGGTAGAGTTCGTAAGTGCTAATCCCACCGGCCTTTTGCACATGGGTAATGCCAGGGGAGCAGCACTGGGAGATAGCCTGGCAGCCATATTGGACTTTGCCGGGTATAGGGTCAGTCGTGAATACTATATTAACGACGCAGGAAATCAAATAGAAAACTTTGGCCGATCCCTGGAGGTACGCTTCTTACAGCAATTGGGGCAGGACATTGCTATGCCCGAGGAAGGCTACCATGGGGAGGACATCACCGATACAGTAAAGGGTTATATAGAAAAACATGGCCGGGAACTGGCCGATGCTGAGGAAGCAGTTCGCCGCCAGACCCTTGCTGCCTATGCACTGCAGGAAAAGCTAGCCCAAATTAAAAGCACACTCCTTGACTTTGGAGTTGTTTACGATGAATGGTTTTCCGAGCAGTCCCTGCATGACAGTGGAGCCATTCAAAAAACCCTTGACGAGCTTCATAAGAGAGGCTTCATATATGAGAATGAAAATGCCCTGTGGTTTAAGGCAACTGATTTTGGTGATGAAAAGGACGAGGTGCTGGTCAGATCAAGCGGCATACCCACATACTTTGCAGCTGACATAGCATACCATTGGAACAAATTTGAACGGGGCTTTGATTGGGTCATTGATATTTGGGGGGCTGACCACCATGGCCATGTCAACCGCATGAAGGGTTCTATGGAAGCCCTAGGCTACAATCGGGATAATTTACACATAATCTTAATGCAGCTGGTTCGTCTCTACAGGGGGGGAGAAATTGTGCGCATGTCCAAGCGGACAGGCCAATTTGTAACCCTGGAGGAACTGGTCGAAGAAGTGGGCCGGGATGCCGCCAGATACTTCTTTGTTATGCGCAGCCCCGACAGCCACCTGGAGTTTGACTTGGATCTGGCTAAATCACAAACCAATGATAATCCGGTGTTCTACATCCAGTATGCCCATGCCCGTATTTGCAGTATATTACGCCAGCTGCAGGAACAGGGACGTTTTCTGCCTCCGGTGGAAAACATAAATGCCTCCCTCTTAACAGAAGAAGCGGAGCTGGCCCTATTAAGAAAGCTGGCTGATTTCCCTGAAGAAATTGCCTCTGCGGCTGAACTGCTCTCCCCCCATAGAATTGCTCGTTATATGCATGACTTGGCGGGACTGTTCCACAGCTTCTATAATAGTCACCGGGTTATAACGGAAAATGAAGAGCTCTCTAATACCCGCCTGGTATTGGTGAATTGTGTACGTATAGTGCTGCGAAATGCCCTGGGTCTCCTGGGCTTGACAGCACCGGAAAAAATGTAAGGGAAGAAGTTTTTTATGAAGGAGATTATCTTGTCCACCGCTACCGGGGTCGCGGTGGGCCTCATTTTTGCTATCTTGAAGCTTCCCGTTCCTGCCCCCCAGACAATGCCAGGGGTTATGGGAATTGTGGGGATTTTTATCGGCTATATGCTGGCAATAAGATTTGGGTGGGGAAGCTAAAGTATTGACAGGACAAGTCCCGATCGTTAGAATGGGATAGGCAGCCAAAATTCAACTGATTTTGACAGGAGGCAACCATGGCCAAGTTTATTTTCGTGACCGGCGGAGTGGTGTCATCCCTGGGAAAGGGTATAACCGCAGCTTCGCTAGGGCGGTTGCTAAAAAGCCGCGGGCTGAAAGTAGCCATTCAAAAACTCGACCCGTATATTAATATCGACCCAGGGACCATGAGCCCTTACCAGCACGGTGAGGTGTTTGTTACAGAAGACGGTGCTGAAACCGATCTGGATTTAGGCCACTACGAGCGTTTTATTGATACCAATTTAAGCAAAAGCAGCAATGTTACCACCGGAGGAATTTACTGGTCAGTAATTAGCAAAGAGCGCCGGGGAGATTACCTGGGCGGCACTGTGCAAGTCATTCCTCATATTACCAATGAGATTAAGGATCGCGTGTTACGGGTTGGCCGTGAGATGGATGTGGATGTGGTTCTTACCGAGATTGGTGGTACCGTGGGGGATATAGAATCCCTACCCTTCCTTGAGGCAATACGCCAATTGCGTACCGATTTGGGCAGGGACAACGTCATGTACATCCACGTTACCCTGGTGCCCTACTTAAGAATGGCCAATGAGCTAAAGACAAAACCAACCCAGCATTCAGTAAAGGAATTAAGAAGTCTTGGCATTCAGCCTGATGTGGTGGTTTGTCGGACCGAGAAGCCCTTCTCCAAGGAAATGGAGGAAAAACTGGCCCTATTCTGTGATATTGATAAAGAAGCAGTAATTCAGGCCGTGGATGCTTCCTCAATCTACGAAGTACCCCTGCAGATGGAGCAGGAGGGCCTCGATGATATTGCAGTGGAGAGACTGCGCCTCCAATGTGGCGAGGCAGATATGGATGAATGGCGAGACATGGTTGGCAGAATGAAAAACCTTAGTTCCTGCACCACCATCGCCCTGGTTGGTAAATATGTTGCCTTGCCTGATGCTTACCTCAGTGTAGCTGAGGCACTAAGACATGCCGGCCTGTTCCACGGATCTTCGGTGGAAATTCGCTGGGTGAATTCAGAGGACCTGGAAGCAAATCCTCCAGAGCAGTACTTAAAAGGTGTGGACGGGATTCTTGTTCCCGGTGGTTTTGGGGACAGGGGTATTGAAGGTAAGATTAAGGCCATCAACTATGCCAGGGTCAACAAAATTCCTTTCTTAGGTATTTGCCTGGGTATGCAGTTGGCGGTGGTTGAATTTGCCCGCTCCATCCTGGATTGGAAGGAAGCCAACAGTGCAGAATTTAACCAGCACACCCAGCATCCGGTTATTGATTTGCTGCCGGAGCAAAAGGATCTGGATAAAATGGGCGGCACCATGAGACTGGGAGCCTACCCCTGCAAGCTTGCAGCCGAAACACTGGCTCAGAAGGCCTACGGACAGGAAATTATTTACGAAAGACACCGTCACCGCTATGAATTAAATAATGACTTCCGAGCTGACCTGGCAACAGCAGGCATGACTTTCAGCGGCACCCTGCCCAACGGCAAGCTGGTGGAAATCATTGAATTGCAGGATCACCCTTGGTTCCTTGCTACCCAATTCCACCCTGAATTTAAATCCAGACCCAATCGCCCCCACCCATTATTCAGAGACTTTGTGGGAGCGGCCCATAAATTAAGCAGCAAATAAAAACAGGAATAAGGGACTATATTATAAGAAGACAGCTTTGGTATACTTTACCAGAGCTTTTCTTTTTATTAGGTAAACCTTCATTATAAGGTATTATTTTGATGAAGGGGCGTAAGCTAATAGGGGTCCTGTCTTAAGCCAATTTGAAACTTAAAGAAATACCTATAAGCCAAAACAGGGAGTTGATTATTTTGCGTCGCAAGTTAATAACGGGAGTGGTGATTGGCCTGGTGCTGGTTTCCTTGGCTGCAGCCATGGTTTTCCAGGGGGATACCGGAGACAGTGCGGATAGAGAAGGTGCCGGTGGACAGATAGCTGTTATTCGTATAGAGGGACAAATTGTTTCCTCAAGCCCCGGAGGATTTAATACCGGGGGAGTGGCGGCGGCAGACAGAATCGTTGAGGAGCTTAAGCGGGCCCGGGAGAACCCTGACATTAGGGCTGTGGTGCTGCGGCTTAATACCGGGGGCGGCACAACGGTAGGTTCCGATGAAATAGGTCAAGAGGTTGAACGTGTAAGGGAGGCAGGTAAGCCGGTTGTGGCGTCCATGGGTGAAATGGCTGCCTCGGGAGGCTACTGGATCTCAGCTAAGGCTGATAAAATTGTGGCCAACCCCTCCACTTTAACCGGCAGCATTGGGGTTATAATTCAGATTACCAAGCTGAAAGAGCTATATGAAAAAATTGGTGTTGAGACCATAAACTTTACCACCGGACCTTACAAGGATATGGGAGCTACCAACAAGGATATTTCACCTGAAGAGGCCCAAATCTTTCAAAGCCTCATAGATGACAGCTACGAGGAATTTGTAAAAGTGGTGGCGGAGGGACGCAACCTGGATATGGACAGGGCCAGAACACTGGCTGACGGTCGTATCTACTCGGGAAAACAGGCCAAGGAATTGGGTTTAGTGGATGAATTAGGCAATTTCCAAGAAGCAGTGGACCTGGCGGCCCAATTGGCCAAAATTGAGGGGGAACCTGATTTGGTGGAGATGAGGGGTCCGGGTGGTTTTTGGCGGGACTTTTTGGGAGGAATCCAGGGTCGTTCAAATATACTGCCCATCCCCCTGGAAGGGCTACTACTAATGCCTGACCCCAAGACCACACCCCTACCCATGAATAATTAGGATGGAGGTAAAGTTTATTGACAGACTTCAAAGATAAAAACCT
>NZ_JARPTC010000043.1:0-5029 GCF_030577015.1 Desulforamulus aquiferis
GATATCAAAAGAGATTAAACTGTATGACGCCTTTGGAATACAGACAATTCCTGAATAGTTCAGCAGCATAAAAATGACACCAACCATAAGGAAATGATTGGTGTCAGGGATTTTTATTATTTCCACTGTCTACTTGACAGGGGGCAGTAAAATGGACCCCAAGTCAACGACAATTAAAAAAAAGCCTATGCAACTAATTGGAGAAGCTGCTCCCGGTATTTTGCCGGAGGCAGCTTCTTCAGTTTCCACTGACCCCGTTCCTCATTATAGTATTGGATATAGTCATCAACGATTCTCCTCAGATCATCTAGGTTTGCGCAGGATTGGTAAGGTATCTCATCCTTCAGATGCCCGAAGAAGGACTCTTGTGGAGCATTGTCCCAGCAGTTCCCACGCCTTGACATGGACTGTCCTAGGTGGAACCCTCGCAGTTTCTTTCTAAAGTCAGGACTAGTGTAGTGCACCCCTTGATCGGAGTGAATGAAGGCATCCTCTCGCAGGGATATCCTATGGTTATGCATGAGGATTTCGATGGTCTTTAAAGAGATGTCCAGTTTCAGATTGTCTGACACATAGTGCGCCAGAATCTCCTTGGTTGATCCATCCTTAATGGTGGAGAGGTATCCAAGGAAACCTTCCTTTCCCGGTAGATACGTGATATCTGTGAGAAGAACCTTGCCGGCCACACCCTGGTCAAACTGGCGCTGCAGTATGTTGGGGGCGGTGCTGTGCTCCTTCGTGGCTTTGGCGATCCGTCGATACGGATTAGCCTTGCGTATCGGGCAGACTATGCCAAATTTGCGCATTAAACGCTGCACTTTCTTGCGGTTGACGGTGATTCCTTTCCGGTTGTGAAAGTACATCACGATGCTTCGAGATCCTTTCTTGTAGCCGCGGTACTCATAGGCCTTCTGAATATGGGCTTTCCACTGCTGATCCTCTTTCTCACGGGCTTGCCGGGCGGGGGTTTTCCTCAAATGGCTGTAATAGCCGGATCGGGAAATACCCAACAGGTCACAGCCATCCTGGATGGTGCCGTTATAGGATCCGTTGTGCTTGAGCTTATGGAGCAATGCAAAGCTGTCACTTGATTTTTCCGCGCTTCCTCGCCTCCTTTCGCTCCAGTCTGCTTTTTTTAGCAGTTCTTTCTCCTGTTCGAGCAGGACAATTCGTTCCTTCAACCACTCGATTTCCTGCTGGGGTGTCCGCTCAGTCTTCCTGGGCCGGCCAGAACTATGTTTTCGGGTATCTTCTAGGGAAAGCATTCCTTCTTCGCGGTAACGTTTACGCCATTTCTTAGCGAACGCCTTGATGCGCTCTTCGCCCAGGATTTCAACGGCAAAGCCGGCTTCCTGGAAGATTTGCTTCGAATGCTTCCCCTGAAGGCTTTCTGATACGAAGTGCCGTTTATATTCGTCAGTATAGGTGATGCTCTTCTCTGAAGCAGCCTTAACATACTGATTTTCCTTCAGGATTACAACCTGTTCAGCTGTGAAAGTGATTTTAGACATATCCGGACTCCTTTCGGATGTAGCTGGCAACACATGACATCTCTTATTTCAGTATACAGAAACAGACCCTGTAAAGGGACTTTTTTCAGTGTCCACTTTATAGGGTCCATTTTACAGTTCAGAAGGGGTGTTAACTTTATTTTTGCTTTTATTTGTAGTTAAAAGAACAATTGGTATTTCCCCGGAAACTTAATAACCTTTGCCCTATCTGAGTTCATTTGTTTTCTTCAAGGAACTCATCTACGTCTTTCCAACCACTCTCTGTAACACCCTTACCTACCTCAACGCTAATTGCAACTCCCGCTCCTCCCATTATAGCGGCCGCTTTGGTCGCTTTTTGTCTCGGATAATGGGTCGGCTTGTGGGAGCGGGCCCATCAAGGGGCCGTGGTCTGGCTGGGTTACAGGCTGGTTGGAAGTGGGAAGTTAAGCACAGGGTTTTCGTTTCTAGGGTAGTTGAGTTACGAGGGTTTGTACAGTACGACCGCAAAGAATTCGGTGTTAGCATTAGCCTGAAGGGTGCCAGCTGCAGTTTCGTTGTTCGAGGTGTACACTGCAAATACATCGCTTTTGTGGCTATGGCCGAGCTGGCTCACGAAGCAGCTGAGCGCAGTGCACACAGGCAGGTTCAGGAGGTTCTTCGCGCTGGCCAGTAGGCCGGCACGGCCTCCGGCCGTTTCTTCTTTTGGTCGGCCACGGCTCCGCTTGCGGTCAGAATCGCTATAGGTGAGTTAGTATTGGGTAGCGACTGACTAGTACGTTTTAAGACTTTTTTATCGCCAGTAACTGCTGCAAGACTATTTGTTTTAAGATTCTATTTAAGTGAGTTTTTTAATTCTTGAAAGACAAACTTGTTCCCGATTAAATAATTGGTATTTATTGTAAATTTATTTAATCGTTAGGAGTGATATAGATTAGTCCCGGTAAAAAAATAACCAAAAAAGACTCTAATAACCTGAAGAAACATAAACCTCGGTGGGTTATTTCTGTGCAGAAGGATAATGATGAATATCTAAACGGGAAAGAGAGAGAATTATAAGAAGTATAGTTGAAGCATTATCAGGAGAATGTGGTTTTGGCTATAAGCCTAAGGATGGGTATATCTTTGTGGGAACCGGTGGCCAGTTCCAGGGGCACGCTTTAGGTATGGGTAAATCGGAAAAGGCTGCTCTGTGGGAGATTCTGGACAGGTACGGCACTGTGGATGGTGACACCATCTGGCTGCCGGGCGGAATAAAAGGTAGAATTAAATACACTACCCTTACTCCTAAGGGCAATATGCGGGACTACAAGTGGCAAGGATTCGTGGTTTGATATTTCCTTAACCCAAAAATTATTGTGTTGATTTTCAACATAATCTAAAATAGAGCAAATACTATTAATACGAGGTAATCATGCTTAAAGAAACAGTAATAAAAGAAATGATTAATGTCTTTCATGATGTTCCATATGGAGTTGACCATACATTAAAGGTACTTCAACTGGCCGAAGATATAATGACTGGAGAAAGCATAGACAGTGAAAAAAGAGAACTAATCACTATTACTGCTATACTACATGATATTGGTGCCCTTGAAGCTCAACGGAAGTATGGCTCTATGGAAGCTAAGTATCAAGAAAAAGAAGGTGCAATAATAGCGAGGCAGATACTTGAAAAAGTAGGTTATGAACCAGGCAAGATTGACAGGGTATGTTACATAGTTGGCAATCATCATACCCCTGAAAAAATAGATGGTATTGACTTTCAGGTTTTATGGGAAGCTGATCTTATCGCAAATATGGAAGCTATGGATATTAAGAATGATATAGAAAAGCTTCCGGGCTACATTGAGGAGAACTTTAAAACAACTGCTGGAAAAGTCCTAGCTAAAGAGTATTTCCTGAATACTGGGGGTATATGATTCTGTTTATAGCTCGCCTCCCGCTCCTCCCATTATAGCGGCCGCTTTGGTCGCTTTTTTGTCTCAACTGACGGGTCGGCTTGTGGGAGCGGGCCCATCTAGTTGAGTTACGAGGGTTTGTACAGTACGACCACAAAGAATTCTGTGTTAGCATTAGCCCGAAGGGTGCCAGCTGCAGTTGTCACGATTTCGTTGTTCGAGGTGTACACTGCAAACACATCGCTTTTGTGGCTATGGCCGAGCTGGCTCACGAAGCAGCTGAGCGCAGTGCACACAGGCAGGTTCAGGAGGTTCTTCGTGCTGGCCAGTAGGCCAGCACGGCCTCCAGCCGTTTCTTCTTTTGGTCGGCTACGGCTCCGCTTGCGGTCAGAATCGCTATAGGTGAGTTAGTATTGGGTAGCGACTGACTAGTACGTTTTAAGACTTTTTTATCCCCAGTAACTGCAAGACTATATTTGTTTTAAGATTCTATAATTAGTTGAAAGACAAACTTGTTCCCGATTATATAGTTGGTATACTATCAACTATTACTTTTAGCTGCCCAAACTGCAACTCAACTGAAGAAATCCCTTTATCTGTGATCTATGACCTTCAGGAATGTACACATGGATATGTTGGTACTGAATTTGAGCTTCCAGATTTTCCTTGCCAAAACTGTGGCACAAATATGTTGAACAGTTAAAGCCAGTTGCCATTTTTGTGCCGTACATATGTAGCCGACTAAAGCAAAAACAACTCAATAAGGCAGTCTAGTACAAGGTCATGGCAGATGTCAAATTTATATAAGATGATCTAATAACATAGCTTAAAAATAAAAACGGTGCTAGCAATTATCTGCCAGTACCATTATTTACATATTTTGGTGGAGGCGGGGTGTACCGTTCCGTATCCACAGTACCCAAACGTAAGCTTGGGTAAAAAATATTACTCCCTCAACCCATCCATCCCGGAGAGGTGATTTTCTCAACACCCCTTCCTCTAAGATATAGTCTGGGCGAAGCCACTGCCAACCAACACCACTGCATCTCTGTCAACTTTGAGTCGTCGCCAGTAACTAACTAAAATACGAACAAAGATTCTCAACGTATACTGGTAAGCATTATGCCGACTAAAAATCCCGTGGCGACATATTAGGGATTTCTTTATAGTTTCTATCAACCTGTTCAAACTGATATCCCATAAACTAGTGTATATATAAAGTGTTAATTTTGGGAACACCTCACTTGTTATAGTTTTTCTTAACTCCCTATTCATAATAATCAACATTATTTCCTAAGCTTTTTTCACTAACTTTTCTTATCTCCGTTATCCCTTCTTTCTTCTGAATAACATATGAAATCTCTTGTAAATTTTCGTATTCCCTCTCAAATTTACTTATTTCTTCGTTAATAAATTCTCGATGTTTACGTAGGTTGTCTAAATTTTCAGCAATTTCTTTATCATCTTTGCCAACCACTTTTAATCTTACTCTTCTTTTTTTTTCTTCAGTTACTGTAGGTGAAATCACTGTTATATTTGCTTCTTTACCACTAGAGGATACCTCAGATACGTTAAGAAGATATTCTTTAAACCTTTCGTATAAACCGATATCATCTAAGATTTTATTAATTAAATAACT
>NZ_JARPTC010000044.1:0-5165 GCF_030577015.1 Desulforamulus aquiferis
CCCCATGGTCTATAGGGGGCCTTACCAGATTAATCTGTGGGAGCCCTCATCTTGAAGCGTGCTTCCCGCTTAGATGCTTTCAGCGGTTATCACTTCCCAACGTAGCCAACCAGCCGTGCTCCTGGTGGAACAACTGGCACACCAGAGGTTAGTCCGTCCCGGTCCTCTCGTACTAAGGACAGCTCTTCTCAAGACTCCTACGCGCGCAGCGGATAGGGACCGAACTGTCTCACGACGTTCTAAACCCAGCTCGCGTGCCGCTTTAATGGGCGAACAGCCCAACCCTTGGGACCGACTCCAGCCCCAGGATGCGACGAGCCGACATCGAGGTGCCAAACCATGCCGTCGCTATGGACGCTCGGGCAAGATCAGCCTGTTATCCCCGGGGTACCTTTTATCCGTTGAGTCCTGGCGCTTCCATGTGCCACCAGAAGATCACTAGTCCCGACTTTCGTCCCTGCTCGAGATGTCTCTCTCGCAGTCAAGCTCCCTTGTGCACTTACACTCGAAACCTGATTGCCAACCAGGCTGAGGGAACCTTTGGGCGCCTCCGTTACCTTTTGGGAGGCGACCGCCCCAGTCAAACTACCCATCAGGCACTGTCCCTGAACCGGATAACGGTCCTAGGTTAGATAACCAGAGTGACCAGAGTGGTATTTCAACGATGACTCCACCCGAACTGGCGTCCGAGCTTCACAGTCTCCCACCTATCCTACACAAGTCACACCGATCACCAATACCAAACTATAGTAAAGGTCCCGGGGTCTTTCCGTCCTGCTGCGCGTAACGAGCATCTTTACTCGTAATGCAATTTCGCCGAGTTCGTGGTGGAGACAGCGCCCAAATCGTTACTCCATTCGTGCAGGTCGGAACTTACCCGACAAGGAATTTCGCTACCTTAGGATGGTTATAGTTACCACCGCCGTTTACTGGGGCTTAAGTTCAAGGCTTCGCCGTGAGGCTAACCCTTCCCCTTAACCTTCCAGCACCGGGCAGGAGTCAGTCCGTATACATCGTCTTACGACTTGGCACGGACCTGTGTTTTTAGTAAACAGTCGCTTGGGCCTGGTCTCTGCGACCCTCAACGCTTTCGAAGCAAGTTCTACTACGCATCGGGTCCCCCTTATCCCGAAGTTACGGGGGTATTTTGCCGAGTTCCTTCACCACGATTCTCTCGATCGCCTTGGTATTCTCTACCTATCCACCTGTGTCGGTTTGGGGTACGGGCGGCTCATATCTCGCTCACGAAGCTTTTCTAGGCAGCATAGGATCACTCTTACGACCACACAAAAGCGGCCGACCCATCATGTCTCAGGCACAAGAGATGCGGATTTGCCTACACCTCGCCCTACACACTTAGCCCGGGGATATCCAAACCCGGGAAGAGCTACCTTCCTGCGTCCCTCCGCAGCTTGCCTACTACAAGATCGGGTCACAGACTCAACCAGCCACAGACCCGAAGGTCCGACGGCCGGCCTCGCATGCTTAGCATCACTCGCCTCAGCACGGACGATATTTCGCCGGTACGGGAATATCAACCCGTTGTCCATCGACTACGCCTGTCGGCCTCGCCTTAGGTCCCGACTCACCCAGGGCAGATTAGCTTGACCCTGGAACCCTTGGATATTCGGCGGACGGGTTTCTCACCCGTCATTCGCTACTCATGCCTGCATTCTCACTCGTGTGCTCTCCACGACCGGGTCACCCCGCCGCTTCACCGCGCACACGACGCTCCCCTACCCATCCACACAACCTCACGGTCTAAACATGTGAATGCCATAGCTTCGGCGGATAACTTGAGCCCCGCTAAATTGTCGGCGCAGAATCACTTGACCAGTGAGCTATTACGCACTCTTTCAAGGGTGGCTGCTTCCAAGCCAACCTCCTGGTTGTCACCGCAACTCCACATCCTTTTCCACTTAGTTATCGCTTAGGGGCCTTAGCTGATGATCTGGGCTGTTTCCCTCTCGACTATGAAGCTTATCCCCCACAGTCTCACTGCCGCACTCTCACTTACCGGCATTCGGAGTTTGACTGATTTCGGTAAGCTTGTGGGCCCCCTAGACCATTCAGTGCTCTACCTCCGGTAAGAAACATACGACGCTGCACCTAAATGCATTTCGGGGAGAACCAGCTATCACGGAGTTTGATTGGCCTTTCACCCCTATCCACAGCTCATCTCCTCGGTTTTCAACCCAAGTGAGTTCGGGCCTCCACGACGTCTTACCGTCGCTTCACCCTGGCCATGGATAGATCACTCCGCTTCGGGTCTAGAGCACGCGACTCAAACGCCCTATTAGGACTCGCTTTCGCTACGGCTACCCCACACGGGTTAACCTCGCCACGTACCACTAACTCGCAGGCTCATTCTTCAAAAGGCACGCCGTCACCCCCACAAGGAAGGCTCCGACGGATTGTATGCGGTCGGTTTCAGGTACTATTTCACTCCCCTCCCGGGGTACTTTTCACCTTTCCCTCACGGTACTTGTCCGCTATCGGTCACCAAGGAGTATTTAGGCTTAGCGGATGGTCCCGCCAGATTCACGCGGAATTTCAGGGGTTCCGCGCTACTTGGGAATCACTCAAGGGAGTGACCAGCATACGTCTACAGGAGTCTCACCTTCTACGCCACGCCTTCCCAGACGCTTCGACTTCACTGATCATTTCTTACTCCCCGGTCGCACGGCAGCACAACCAAGAACAACCCCACAACACCCCCACTGCAACACCTGCCGGCTATCACACAGTGAAGGTTTGGCCTCTTCCGCTTTCGCTCGCCACTACTCACGGAATCACTATTGTTTTCTCTTCCTACGGGTACTGAGATGTTTCACTTCCCCGCGTTCCCTCCAACTGCCCTATACATTCAGGCAGAGGTCGCCGGACATGACTCCGGTAACTTCAAGGTTTCCCCATTCGGACATCCCCGGATCACAGCTCGTTTACCAGCTCCCCGAGGCTTATCGCAGGTTACAACGTCCTTCATCGGCTCTTGGTGCCAAGGCATCCACCGACCGCACTTAGTAGCTTGTCAAAATCTACAAAGATGCTCGCGTCCACTGTGAAATTATCAACACACACACGGAACCCCACCCAGAACCAGCCACAAGACCAGAACCAGACAGGACCGCCATGATCAGAGAAACCGCCACCCACAACATGGGCAACCGACCCCTCAAAACCCAACAACGTACCTCACGACACCCACCAACCAGACACCACACTTTCCACACCCCGAAAACGAAGCAGTACTCACACAGCACCCAACCAACAGACATCTCCAGCCAATGTTCCACAAACCAGAGCCACCGGGCCGATGACACTCGCACCAGACCCCGGCAACACATCAACCACCACCCCACCCCAACAAGAGGCGACGCGGCAGCCAACGGCTCCTTAGAAAGGAGGTGATCCAGCCGCACCTTCCGGTACGGCTACCTTGTTACGACTTAGTCCTAATTACCGGTCCCACCTTCGACAGCTCCCCCCCGCAAAACGGGTTAGGCCACCGGCTTCGGGTGTTACCGACTTTCATGACTTGACGGGCGGTGTGTACAAGCCCCGGGAACGTATTCACCGCAGCGTTGCTGATCTGCGATTACTAGCGACTCCGACTTCATGGGGTCGAGTTGCAGACCCCAATCCGAACTGAGACCGGCTTTTTGAGATTCGCTCACCCTCACAGGCTCGCAACTCTTTGTACCGGCCATTGTAGCATGCGTGAAGCCCTGGACATAAGGGGCATGATGACTTGACGTCATCCCCACCTTCCTCCGAGTTGACCCCGGCGGTCTCCTATGAGTCCCCGGCATTACCCGCTGGCAACATAGGACGAGGGTTGCGCTCGTTGCGGGACTTAACCCAACATCTCACGACACGAGCTGACGACAGCCATGCACCACCTGTAAACCGACCCAAAAAGGGGGCACCTATCTCTAGATGTTTCCGGCATATGTCAAACCCAGGTAAGGTTCTTCGCGTTGCATCGAATTAATCCGCATGCTCCGCCGCTTGTGCGGGGCCCCGTCAATTCCTTTGAGTTTTAGCCTTGCGGCCGTACTCCCCAGGCGGGGTACTTAATGCGTTAGCTACGGCACGGAGAACGTGGAATGTCCCCCACACCTAGTACCCACCGTTTACAGCGTGGACTACCAGGGTATCTAAGCCTGTTTGCTCCCCACGCTTTCGCTTCTCAGCGTCAGGAAAGGTCCAGAGAACCGCCTTCGCCACCGGTGTTCCTCCTGATATCTACGCATTCCACCGCTTCACCAGGAATTCCATTCTCCCCTACCTTCCTCAAGTCAGCCCGTATCGAAAGCAAGCTCAGAGTTAAGCCCTGAGTTTTCACTCCCGACGCGACAAACCGCCTACAAGCTCTTTACGCCCAATAAATCCGGACAACGCTCGCACCCTACGTATCACCGCGGCTGCTGGCACGTAGTTAGCCGGTGCTTCTTCTCCCACTACCGTCACAAAAAGCTTCGTCATGAGTGAAAGCGGTTTACAACCCGAAGGCCGTCATCCCGCACGCGGCGTTGCTGCATCAGACTTCCGTCCATTGTGCAATATTCCCCACTGCTGCCTCCCGTAGGAGTTTGGGCCGTATCTCAGTCCCAATGTGGCCGGTCACCCTCTCAGGCCGGCTACCCGTCGAAGCCTTGGTGAGCCACTACCTCACCAACAAGCTGATAGGCCGCGAGTCCATCCCAGACCAGAAAACCTTTCCAACAAACCCCATGCGAGGAAAGCTGAATATCCGGTATTAGCACCTGTTTCCAGAAGTTATCCCAGAGACTGGGGCAGGTTACTCACGTGTTACTCACCCGTTCGCCACTCGTGTACCCCCGAAGAGGCCTTACCGTTCGACTTGCATGTGTTAAGCACGCCGCCAGCGTTCGTCCTGAGCCAGGATCAAACTCTCCGTCGAAAAAAACAAAAACCAACCACCCCACCAAAAAAGGCAGAACAGCCAGCCAGTCTCAAACAACAAAAACTTCAACCACTGACACAATCCAAAAAACTGGATCGTCAATCATCAAAGGAATCCCAAACCCAACCCCCAAAAAAGAGGGAAAGGCCACGGGAAAAAACAGACACAGCCACAAACAACCATGCCTGCAAAAAATTGGCATTGACTTTTAAAGTACGCTGTTGAGTTCTCAAGT
>NZ_JARPTC010000045.1:0-2359 GCF_030577015.1 Desulforamulus aquiferis
CCGTCGCCCCTTGCACGGGGGCGTGGATTGAAACCATTAATGGAGGTGTAACGGACCTGAACAAAAGACGTCGCCCCTTGCACGGGGGCGTGGATTGAAACTACTGGTGGCCGAAGCTTATACAAAACTTTTGGGCGTCGCCCCTTGCACGGGGGCGTGGATTGAAACCTTTTGATTTTATAATAACCTTTTACGATCCCAGTCGCCCCTTGCACGGGGGCGTGGATTGAAACAGTTTTGTTCTTGAAGTCGTTGAAACTCACTCCGGGTCGCCCCTTGCACGGGGGCGTGGATTGAAACAACTTGCTAAAACTTAATATACCTGATCCGATACGTCGCCCCTTGCACGGGGGCGTGGATTGAAACAAAAGAAAGATTTAATAAGGCAGGGATTAACCGGCGTCGCCCCTTGCACGGGGGCGTGGATTGAAACTATTTGCGAACAACCCCGATGTTGTATGCAAATAGTCGCCCCTTGCACGGGGGCGTGGATTGAAACTAAACTGGTACGGAGTGCCGCTAAAAATTCTTACGTCGCCCCTTGCACGGGGGCGTGGATTGAAACTGAAAAACTCAACCAAAATCTCGAACAACGGGCGTCGCCCCTTGCACGGGGGCGTGGATTGAAACTATGCTATTTCTATCGTTGCAACCGTTTTACAATGTCGCCCCTTGCACGGGGGCGTGGATTGAAACCGATAAGTGGATTAACTTTAAACTTGGTCTTATCAGTCGCCCCTTGCACGGGGGCGTGGATTGAAACCCACAAATCCATCAGCCTGTAATATGCCAAAATCGTCGCCCCTTGCACGGGGGCGTGGATTGAAACACTGGTCTGGTTGGTTTTATTAGAGCAGCGTCAGTCGCCCCTTGCACGGGGGCGTGGATTGAAACTTTACAGGAACATGCTATCATTGTTCCGCCAGACGTCGCCCCTTGCACGGGGGCGTGGATTGAAACAGAACCAACTTCGAAAATACTGGTTGCCCGTGACGTCGCCCCTTGCACGGGGGCGTGGATTGAAACTATAAGTATTTTATCTGCCTTTTCTTTCGCCTGGCGTCGCCCCTTGCACGGGGGCGTGGATTGAAACCTCTATAGCTGATGCAAGCACACCGCTGATATAGGTCGCCCCTTGCACGGGGGCGTGGATTGAAACCAATCTGTTACCACCGGTGCAGGTCAAACTTCCGTCGCCCCTTGCACGGGGGCGTGGATTGAAACTTGTCCTGGTACTGTCTGAAGGATAATCCCCTGGGTCGCCCCTTGCACGGGGGCGTGGATTGAAACATTTATTTCTGGCCTGTATTGGGCAGAACCAATGAGGTCGCCCCTTGCACGGGGGCGTGGATTGAAACATGTAATAAACATGCGGCTTTATCGTCGACACCTGTCGCCCCTTGCACGGGGGCGTGGATTGAAACATATTTCCACCTGAACAGGAGATTCTGCTTAGGGCGTCGCCCCTTGCACGGGGGCGTGGATTGAAACCGGAATGCGTCATAGTTGGTACCAGCTGTACCGGCACGTCGCCCCTTGCACGGGGGCGTGGATTGAAACCTGTTCTATCTCAACCTTTGATTTTGCCCACGCCGTCGCCCCTTGCACGGGGGCGTGGATTGAAACTCTTAGGCTTGTAAGGGTGTTGATTCCCTTTTGTCGCCCCTTGCACGGGGGCGTGGATTGAAACACCCGCAATTTCACCAAAAAAGAGAATCCAGACGTCGCCCCTTGCACGGGGGCGTGGATTGAAACTGTTATAGCCGGAGTTATGGTTCTTAAAATGCTACGTCGCCCCTTGCACGGGGGCGTGGATTGAAACTCAGTTGAAATTCTTAATAAAGCCATGGGTGAAGGTCGCCCCTTGCACGGGGGCGTGGATTGAAACACCTTGCCCGGTGCAATAAGCCCCTAGCTCCATCGTCGCCCCTTGCACGGGGGCGTGGATTGAAACCTTGAAGCCTCTCTTGGGGCGAATGAGGAATGCTTGTCGCCCCTTGCACGGGGGCGTGGATTGAAACTATTAATCATTATAGACAAGGGATTTTGCTGTATAGGTCGCCCCTTGCACGGGGGCGTGGATTGAAACCTCTGTGCCTCAAAGGCCTTCCGGTGAGGTGCAGTCGCCCCTTGCACGGGGGCGTGGATTGAAACAAAATCGCCTTTACTGAAATCAAATTTCCAGCTAGTCGCCCCTTGCACGGGGGCGTGGATTCTATTTAGCCCCTAAATGAGATTGGAGTCCTGTCCCACAATAATGTAAAATAATATTGACGGAGGGGATAGGACATGAAAAGTAAAAGATATCCTAAAGAGTTCAAGGATCAAGTAATAAAAGATGCCTTGGAAATCAACGATG
>NZ_JARPTC010000046.1:0-1775 GCF_030577015.1 Desulforamulus aquiferis
CCGGACCGGATTATCATGAGTCTGGAGAACAGAATGAAGTGCGGCATAGGAATGTGCGGCCGCTGCAACGTAGGCAGCAAATATGTCTGCAAGGACGGCCCGGTATTCACCAAGGAACAGCTGGATAAGCTGCCTAACGAATATTAATAGACCCATAGGCAATTGATTTAAAGGGGGAGGACTTGAATATGTCTGAAAACGTTAATGCTGAAGTAACCAGCCTGGAAGCCATTGATTTTTCTAAAATGGATCCTAAATTCAGGGATGAAGTGACTGAAAAACTTAAAAATATTGACTGGAGCCAATGTCTGGCCTGCGGCATGTGCACCGCCGGCTGTGTATATTCCGATATTCACGCTGATAACGATCCTCGTAAATTTCTACGCAAACTAATCCTGGGCATGAGAGAAGAGGCCCTTAAGGATCCCTTTATCTGGAACTGCACAGTTTGCGAACGCTGCACAGTAGAGTGCCCCATGGGAGTAAACTTTGGTATTATTACCCGTGGCGTGAGGGGTCAATTTGGTATTCCTACAGCAGGCTTTATTGATAAGGTAGTTAACGAGCATATTCACTCCGGTAACCAGATGGATGTTCCTGCAGACGAGTATATGGAAACCATTGAGTGGATTGAAGAAGAATTACAGGAAGAATTGGGGGATCCCAATTATAAGGTTAATGTTGGCAAGGTGGGTGCAGAGTTTATCTTTGGCCTAAATGCCCGGGAGATTAAATACTATTCCCACGAATTACAGGAAATCTTGAAGGTATTCTACTACGCAAAGGCCGACTATACCTTGGGCTTACATCGTTGGGACTGCACCAACTTAGGCTTGTTCAGCGGTAAGAATGATGATTTCTGCGAAATACAGCGTCCCTTCTTTGAGGAAGCTGTACGTCTTGGCGTAAAGAAAATTGTTGTTACTGAGTGCGGCCACGCCTATAAATCAACCCGTTTGTTCTATGAAAAATTCTGGGATGGTCCTAAATTCCCTATTATCAGTGTGTTGGAAGTTTATGATGAGTGGATTAAAAACGGCACCATTAAGGTTGATCCCAGCAAAAACACTGAACCTGTTACCGTACATGATCCCTGCAACCTGGTTCGTAAGTCCGGCGTTTTAGAGGCTAACCGTAACGTAATGAAGGCTATCTCCAGTGATTTCCGTGAAATGTACCCCAACCGTATGTACAACTACTGCTGCGGTGCAGGTGGCGGCGGTATGGCTATGCCTGAGAAGAAGGCTGAGCGTATGGCCAAGGCCAAGAGGAAAATCGAGCAAATTGATGCCACTGAAGCAAAAGTGGTGGCCATTCCCTGCCACAACTGCATTGACCAGTTCAACGATATGAACAAGGAATACAAAAAAGGCTGGAAATGTACCCATATTACTCCATTGTTAGTTAATGCTCTGGTACTTCCTGACTGGGCTCCCAAGAAGGAAGAGGAAGAGTAAAGAATAGTTTAAAAATTGTGCTAAAAATAGTTTGGCTTTTGTGCTAAACTATATATAATTGATTTGCCAACCCTGGCCACGGGCTAACACCCCGTGGAACCGGGGTTAGTCTATGAAATAGGCTTGTGAAAAAAATTGTTAGACGGATGTGAGGTGCTAAGATGAGTGCTAAAAGTATAGGAGCCGTACTGGTGGTAGGCTCCGGGATAGCCGGGATACAGGCGTCATTAGACCTGGCCGAGTCCGGCTACTATGTGTATATGGTAGAAAAGGAGCCGGCCATAGGCGGAACCATGCCCATGCTGGACAAAACCTTCC
>NZ_JARPTC010000047.1:0-1917 GCF_030577015.1 Desulforamulus aquiferis
TGCAATACCCCCCGAACGTCCGGGTAGTGCGGGTGCCCTGCTCCGGCCGGATAAATCCGCTCTTTATCATAGCAGGCCTGCGTTCCGGAGCTGATGCAATACTAACCTCTGGCTGACACCCCGGAGACTGCCACTATGTTAGTGGCAACCTGGTGGCCCGCCGCAAATTTGCCCTATTAAAGAACATGCTGAACTACATGGGAGTAGAGAGTGACAGAGTAAACTTCACCTGGGTATCAGCATCCGAAGGAGCAAGATTTGCAGAACTGATAGGAGACCTAACCGACAAAGTAAAAGCCATAGGCCCCAACAAGGGCATATTTAGAAAAGCGGAGTGAGGTGAGAGGGAATGAACCTAAGCGAAAACATAAAAGCAGCCGCCAAGAAACTGCTGGAAGAAAAGAAAGTAGACCTGGTGGTGGGATTTGCTCAAGGAAGCCTGCCCCTCCGCAGCACACCATACTTTGCCAGAACCCCTGAGCAGGCCGAGAACCTAATCTGGGGAGCAACCTGCGAAAACAACCTGGCAAACTTCGTGCGCAGCAAGGGTGGAGACAAAGTGGCAGTAATAGCCAAGGGCTGTGACGTAAGAGCCATAGTGGGCCTAATCAAAGAAGGGCAAATCAACAAAGAAAACCTGTATATCATCGGCGTACCCTGCCAAGGCATGGTAGACCGCAAACAAATCTGCCAGGCAGTGGGCTGCAAAGACATCCTGGAAGTAAGAGACACAGGAGAAGCCCTGACACTAAAGGGCAAAGACTTTGAACAGACACTGGCCAAGGCAGACGTAATGTTTAGCTCCTGCAAAACATGCCAATACAACACCCCGGTAATCTTCGACGAACTACTGGGCGAAGCAATAGCAGGCAAAGAAGCAGACTACAGCGACGTAGAAGCCTTCGAGGCCCTAAGTGCCGAAGAAAGGGCAGCCTACGTAGCCAAAGAAATGAGCAAATGCATCCGCTGCTACGCCTGCCGCCAGGCCTGTCCCATGTGCTACTGCACCGAATGCTTCGTAGACTGCGGAGCTCCAGCGTGGATCGGCAAAAGTGCCCAAAGCGTAGACGACAACGCCCTGTTCCAGGCAGTGAGAGTATTCCACCTGGCAGGCCGCTGCGTAGACTGCGGAGCCTGTGAGAGAGCCTGCCCCATGGGCATCAAACTATCCTTCCTAAACAGAAAGATGGTAAAAGACGTCAAAGAAATGTTTGGAGCCGAAGCAGGAATAAGCCTAGAAGAAGCCCCGGCCCTGAACACCTTCAAATTCGAAGACAAAGAAGACTTCTTGCTATAGGAATGAGGTGAAAAAGGATGATCCTAAACAAAGGCGAAATTGCCAAAATACTAGATAAACTGGCAAGAGAATACCGAGTCATAGCGCCGGTAGAAAAAGACGGTCTCATCCAATATGGGGCCATCAAGGGCGGAGAAGAAGCCTGTCTTAACATTAGCAACACCAAAAAGCCGGGTAAAGAAATCCTTTTCCCTCAGACAGAAGAACTGTTTAACTACACAGTTGATGCTGAAGGAGTAAGGACCAAAGAAAACATCGACGCCACCGGGACAATAGTATTCGGCATGCGCCCCTGTGACGTCAAATCAATACTGCTTTTAGACAACGTATTCAAAAACGACCAATACGAAGACGTATACTACCTGACCCGCCGAGCCAACACCCTAATCGTGGGACTAGGCTGCAACGAGCCAGGGATAACGTGCTTCTGCAGCAGCATGGACTGCGGCCCCTTCGCCAAAGAAGGCAGCGACATATTCCTGACCGACATAGGGGAAGCCTACGTAGTAGAAGGCATAAGCGAAAAGGGACAAGAGCTGCTGGGAAAACTTGGACTTAGCGAAGCCGGAGAAGAAGCCAAGGCAGAGGCCGCCAAACTCCAGGCAGAAATTAAGGCCGAC
>NZ_JARPTC010000048.1:0-1583 GCF_030577015.1 Desulforamulus aquiferis
ACCCTACGGGCTTGGACCAGCTTTTCCAACCGCTGGCTTGACTTACCCTCCTGCGTCACTCCTTCACTCAAACGGTATTTGGTGGTATCGGATTCTCAACCGATTGTCCATCGCCTACGCCTTGCGGCCTCGGCTTAGGTCCCGACTTACTCTGGGCGGACGAACCTTCCCCAGAAAACCTTAGGTTTTCGGCGGGCAGGATTCTCACCTGCCTTTTCGCTTACTCATACCGGCATTCTCACTTCCTACCACTCCACAGCTCCTCACGGTACTGCTTCAACGCAATAGGAACGCTCCCCTACCATTCTCGAAGTTCGATATTCGAAGTTCGAAATTCGATTATTTCCATGTTTGTATTAGTTTGTTAAGTTGCCTTCCTAGATGATCGTACTCCTCTTTTAATTCCCCATACCGTTCTGGTATATATCCTAGGTCGTTAATCATATCTAGCAAAACTGCAACTTCATTACAAGATCCAAGTGCGTTTATTAAGAACCTTTTAAAATCATCTACATAGTTCTTTCTGCCATATCCTTCGGCTATATTTAGCGGTATCGATACGGCCGCACGTCTTATTTGGCTCCCTATCTCATACAACTCATGCTGTGGAAAACTCTTTGTTGATTTGTGTATTTCAAGAGCCAGCTTATATCCCCTCTTGTACACTTCAAGATCATGATAATCTCTTATCATACGAGTTCCCCTTTCGAACATCGAATCTCGAACATCGAACCTCGAGAATCCAAAGCTTCGGTGCCAGGCTTAGCCCCGTTTCATTTTCGGCGCAGGGCCACTTGACCAGTGAGCTATTACGCACTCTTTAAATGGTGGCTGCTTCTAAGCCAACATCCTGGTTGTCTGTGCAACCCCACATCCTTTTCCACTTAGCCTGTCTTTGGGACCTTAGCTGTTGGTCTGGGCTGTTTCCCTTTTGACTACGAATCTTAGCACCCGCAGTCTGACTCCCGGTTATAATTATGCGGCATTCGGAGTTTGATTGGGTTCGGTAACCCGTGAAGGCCCCTAGCCCATTCAGTGCTCTACCTCCGCTAATCTTATACCGAGGCTAGCCCTAAAGCTATTTCGGGGAGAACCAGCTATCTCCTGGTTCGATTGGCATTTCACCCCTACCCACACCTCATCCGCCTCCTTTTCAACGAAGGTCGGTTCGAGCCTCCACTTTATTTTACTAAAGCTTCACTCTGGACATGGGTAGATCACCAGGTTTCGGGTCTACTCCAACGTACATTGCGCCCTATTAAGACTTGCTTTCGCTTCGGCTCCGGCTTTCCTGCCTTAACCTGCACGTTAGATGTAACTCGCCGGTCCGTTCTACAAAAAGTACGCCGTCAGGCTTTTAACGCCCTTCGACAGCTTGTAGGCACACGGTTTCAGGTTCTTTTTCACTCCCCTCCCGGGGTGCTTTTCACCTTTCCCTCACGGTACTTGTTCACTATCGGTCGCTAAGAGTATTTAGCCTTGGGGGGTGGTCCCCCCTGATTCCCACGGGGTTTCTCGTGTCCCGCAGTACTTGGGATTCCTTCTGCAATCTTCGTCCTTTCGTCTACAGGTGTTTTACCTTC
>NZ_JARPTC010000049.1:0-681 GCF_030577015.1 Desulforamulus aquiferis
CGTCGGTAGTTAAATCATTCCGCAGCCCTTAGGGCTGTCAAGGCCGCCGGACCATCATTGTATAACTTAGCCTTTTCTGGCTGTTATGAAATTCAATGAAAAAATGAGATTATGGGAGATGGCTCTAACAATAGGGGGTTAAACCGGGTGGAACTGGCATTTATTTCTAACCCCAAGGTTTCAATCCACGCCCCCGTGCAAGGGGCGACTTCTGAATCATTGAACTTTCGTCTAGCATTAAAGTGTTTCAATCCACGCCCCCGTGCAAGGGGCGACTCCGTATCTTTACGCAGAAATCAGCTAGCCCAAGGGTTTCAATCCACGCCCCCGTGCAAGGGGCGACGATAAGGCAGAAAAAGTTTTTGTTAAACTAACTGTTTCAATCCACGCCCCCGTGCAAGGGGCGACTCAATTGCTGAAGTAGTGTTATATTCAGTAGAAGTTTCAATCCACGCCCCCGTGCAAGGGGCGACTACTATCAATCAGAGACTATGGGACTTGTAAAGGTTTCAATCCACGCCCCCGTGCAAGGGGCCGGTTTAACCCCCTATTGTTAGAGCCATCTCCCATAATCTCATTTTTTCATTGAATTTCATAACAGCCAGAAAAGGCTAAGTTATACAATGATGGTCCGGCGGCCTTGACAGCCCTAAGGGCTGCGGAATGATTTAACTACCGACG
>NZ_JARPTC010000050.1:0-1462 GCF_030577015.1 Desulforamulus aquiferis
CCTCACGGTACTTGTTCACTATCGGTCGCTAAGAGTATTTAGCCTTGGGGGGTGGTCCCCCCTGATTCCCACGGGGTTTCTCGTGTCCCGCAGTACTTGGGATTCCTTCTGCAATCTTCGTCCTTTCGTCTACAGGTGTTTTACCTTCTGTGCAGCACCTTTCCAGGTGGCTTCGACTAGGACTAGCAATTACGTGATGAAGGTCCCGCAACCCCAGATTTCCGAAGAATTCTGGTTTAGGCTCGCCCCTTTTCGCTCGCCGCTACTTGGGGGTTCGATGTTTCTTTCTCTTCCTCCGGGTACTTAGATGTTTCAGTTCCCCGGGTGCCCTCCTCTATGCCTATGTGTTCAGCATAGGGTGACGGAGTTTTGCTCCGCCGGGTTGCCCCATTCGGGTATCCACGGATCAACGCCTGCTTGCGGCTCCTCGTGGCTTTTCGCAGCTTTCCACGCCCTTCTTCGGCTCTTAGCGCCAAGGCATCCACCATGTGCCCTTTTCTTCTTGACCTACTTACTTTTCTTACTTTTCGAGATGTAATTAGCTTAATGTTTTCCGCGGCATTTCCCACTTCCAACCTCTCACTTCTCGCATCTCATTTGCTCGGCTACATTGCTGTATCCTGCAAAATTGTATTACTACGACGCTTTACTTTTCACTGTTCAGTTTTCAAGGAACATTTTTTACATTGAGAGATAGAGATGGTGGAGATAAGCGGAATCGAACCGCTGACCCCCTGCTTGCAAGGCAGGTGCTCTCCCAGCTGAGCTATACCCCCACTTAAGACTTATATATGGTGGGACTAGGTGGACTCGAACCACCGACCTCACGCTTATCAGGCGTGCGCTCTAGCCGGCTGAGCTATAGTCCCATAAGTTTTTTAGTCTCTCAAAACTAAACAGGTAGATGATAAATGATCGACCAGAGTTTCTTGAGCTTAAGGCTCAAGGTACTCCTTAGAAAGGAGGTGATCCAGCCGCACCTTCCGATACGGCTACCTTGTTACGACTTCACCCCAATCATCAACCCCACCTTCGACGGCTGCCTCTCCTAAGAGTTAGCTCACCGGCTTCGGGTGTTGTCAACTTTCGTGGTGTGACGGGCGGTGTGTACAAGGCCCGGGAACGTATTCACCGCAGTATGCTGACCTGCGATTACTAGCGATTCCGACTTCATGTAGTCGAGTTGCAGACTACAATCCGAACTGGGACCGGCTTTCTCAGGTTTGCTCCACCTCACGGCTTCGCTTCCGTCTGTACCGGCCATTGTAGTACGTGTGTAGCCCAGGACATAAGGGGCATGATGATTTGACGTCATCCCCACCTTCCTCCGTTTTGTCAACGGCAGTCACATTAGAGTTCCCACCTTTACGTGCTGGCAACTAATCTTAGGGGTTGCGCTCGTTGCGGGACTTAACCCAACATCTCACGACACGAGCTGACGACAACCATGCACCACCTGTCT
>NZ_JARPTC010000051.1:0-1130 GCF_030577015.1 Desulforamulus aquiferis
CGGATTGTAGTCTGCAACTCGACTACATGAAGTCGGAATCGCTAGTAATCGCAGGTCAGCATACTGCGGTGAATACGTTCCCGGGCCTTGTACACACCGCCCGTCACACCACGAAAGTTGACAACACCCGAAGCCGGTGAGCTAACTCGTAAGAGGGGCAGTCGTCGAAGGTGGGGTTGATGATTGGGGTGAAGTCGTAACAAGGTAGCCGTATCGGAAGGTGCGGCTGGATCACCTCCTTTCTAAGGAGTACCTTGAACCATAGGTTCAAGAAACTCTGGTCGATCATTTATCATCTACCTGTTTAGTTTTGAGAGACCTGAAATCAACCAGGATTTCCCGGTTGATTTTAAGTATCTCATAGAGTAATATAGCAAGTCCGAGCCACGGGGACGTTTCCCGTGACTTAAAAAATGTTCCTTGAAAACTGAACAGTGAAAAGTAAAGCGTCGTAGTAAAACAATTTTGCAGGATACAGCAATGTAGCCGAGCAAATGAGATGAGAGAAGCGAGAGGTTGGAAGTGGGAAAAGCCGCGGAAAACAATAAGCTAATTAAATCTCGAAAAGTAAGTAGGTCAAGAAGAAAAGGGCACATGGTGGATGCCTAGGCGCTAAGGGCCGAAGAAGGGCGTGGAAAGCTGCGAAAAGCCACGAGTAGCCGCAAGCAGGCGTTGATACGTGGATACCCGAATGGGGCAACCCGGCGGAGCAAAACTCCGTCACCCTATGCTGAACACATAGGCATAGAGGAGGGCACCCGGGGAACTGAAACATCTAAGTACCCGGAGGAAAAGAAAGAAACATCGAACCCCCAAGTAGCGGCGAGCGAAAAGGGGCGAGCCTAAACCAGAATTCTTCGGAAATCTGGGGTTGCGGGACCTTCAACACGTGATTGCTAGTCCTAGTCGAAGACACCTGGAAAGGTGCTGCACAGAAGGTAAAACACCTGTAGACGAAAGGACGAAGATTGCAGAGGGAATCCCAAGTACTGCGGGACACGAGAAACCCCGTGGGAATCAGGGGGGACCACCCCCCAAGGCTAAATACTCTTAGCGACCGATAGTGAACAAGTACCGTGAGGGAAAGGTGAAAAGCACCCCGGGAGGGGAGTGAAATAGAACCTGAAACC
>NZ_JARPTC010000053.1:0-719 GCF_030577015.1 Desulforamulus aquiferis
AAGAGAGGCAGCCGTCGAAGGTGGGGTTGATGATTGGGGTGAAGTCGTAACAAGGTAGCCGTATCGGAAGGTGCGGCTGGATCACCTCCTTTCTAAGGAGTACCTTGAACCTTCGGTTCAAGAAACTCTGGTCGATCATTTATCATCTACCTGTTTAGTTTTGAGAGACCTTCTCGAGGTTCGAGGTTCGGAATTCGAAGTTCGAAAAAGAACCCAACTAGAGAAGTACTCTAAAATCAACCAGAAACTTCCGGTTGATTTTAAGACTCTCAGAGAGTAAAATCATAAATCCGGGAAGCACGGGGACGGTTCTCCTGCTTCCGAGAAAATTGTTCCTTGAAAACTGAACAGCAAACAAGTAAAGCGTCGTAGTAAATACAATTTTGCAGGATACAGCAATGTAGCCGAGCAAATGAGATGCGAGAAGTGAGAGGTTGGAAGTGGGAAATGCCGCGGAAAACATTAAGCTAATTACATCTCGAAAAGCAAGAAAAGCAAGTAGGTCAAGAAGAAAAGGGCACATGGTGGATGCCTTGGCGCTAAGAGCCGAAGAAGGGCGTGGAAAGCTGCGAAAAGCCACGAGGAGCCGCAAGCAGGCGTTAATCCGTGGATACCCGAATGGGGCAACCCGGCGGAGCAAAACTCCGTCACCCTATGCTGAACACATAGGCATAGAGGAGGGCACCCGGGGAACTGAAACATCTAAGTACCCGGAGGAA
>NZ_JARPTC010000055.1:0-575 GCF_030577015.1 Desulforamulus aquiferis
AGTCTCCCACCTATCCTGTACATCAAATACCAAAACCCAATGTCAAGCTACAGTAAAGCTCCACGGGGTCTTTCTGTCCTGTCGCAGGTAGACGGCATCTTCACCGTCATTACAATTTCACCGAGCCCCTCGTTGAGACAGTGCCCAAATCGTTACGCCTTTCGTGCGGGTCAGAACTTACCTGACAAGGAATTTCGCTACCTTAGGACCGTTATAGTTACGGCCGCCGTTTACTGGGGCTTCGGTTCTCTGCTTCGACTCGCGTCTAACACTTCCCCTTAACCTTCCAGCACCGGGCAGGCGTCAGCCCCTATACGTCAGCTTTCGCTTTAGCAGGGACCTGTGTTTTTGGTAAACAGTCGCTTGGGCCTTTTCTCTGCGGCCTCTTCTCGCTCAAGTAGTTAAACTGTCACGATACCGAGGCACCCCTTCTCCCTAAGTTACGGGGTCATTTTGCCGAGTTCCTTAACGAGGGTTCTCTCGCGCGCCTTAGGATTCTCACCCCACCTACCTGTGTCGGTTTGCGGTACGGGCACCTTTTACCTCGCTAGAAGCTTTTCTTGGCAGTTTGGGAT
>NZ_JARPTC010000057.1:0-598 GCF_030577015.1 Desulforamulus aquiferis
CGGGTTGCCCCATTCGGGTATCCACGTATCAACGCCTGCTTGCGGCTACTCGTGGCTTTTCGCAGCTTTCCACGCCCTTCTTCGGCCCTTAGCGCCTAGGCATCCACCATGTGCCCTTTTCTTCTTGACCTACTTACTTTTCGAGATTTGATTAGCTTATTGTTTTCCGCGGCTTTTCCCACTTCTAACCTCTCGCTTCTCTCATCTCATTTGCTCGGCTACATTGCTGTATCCTGCAAAATTGTTTTACTACGACGCTTTACTTTTCACTGTTCAGTTTTCAAGGAACATTTTTTACATTGAGAGATAGAGATGGTGGAGACAAGCGGAATCGAACCGCTGACCCCCTGCTTGCAAGGCAGGTGCTCTCCCAGCTGAGCTATGCCCCCACTTAAGACTTATATATGGTGGGACTAGGTGGACTCGAACCACCGACCTCACGCTTATCAGGCGTGCGCTCTGACCGGCTGAGCTATAGTCCCATTTTTGTCTTCAGGTCTCTCAAAACTAAACAGGTAGATGATAAATGATCGACCAGAGTTTCTTGAACCTATGGTTCAAGGTACTCCTTAGAAAGGAGGTGATCCAGCCGCACCTT
>NZ_JARPTC010000058.1:0-836 GCF_030577015.1 Desulforamulus aquiferis
AAGTTGACAACACCCGAAGCCGGTGAGCTAACTCTTAGGAGAGGCAGCCGTCGAAGGTGGGGTTGATGATTGGGGTGAAGTCGTAACAAGGTAGCCGTATCGGAAGGTGCGGCTGGATCACCTCCTTTCTAAGGAGTACCTTGAACCTATGGTTCAAGAAACTCTGGTCGATCATTTATCATCTACCTGTTTAGTTTTGAGAGACCTGAAATCAACCAGGAATTTCCGGTTGATTTTAAGTATCTCATAGAGTAATATAGAAAGTCCGAGCCACGGGGACGTTTCCCGTGACTTAAAAAATGTTCCTTGAAAACTGAACAGTGAAAAGTAAAGCGTCGTAGTAATACAATTTTGCAGGATACAGCAATGTAGCCGAGCAAATGAGATGCGAGAAGTGAGAGGTTGGAAGTGGGAAATGCCGCGGAAAACATTAAGCTAATTACATCTCGAAAAGTAAGAAAAGCAAGTAGGTCAAGAAGAAAAGGGCACATGGTGGATGCCTTGGCGCTAAGAGCCGAAGAAGGGCGTGGAAAGCTGCGAAAAGCCACGAGGAGCCGCAAGCAGGCGTTGAACCGTGGATACCCGAATGGGGCAACCCGGCGGAGCAAAACTCCGTCACCCTATGCTGAACACATAGGCATAGAGGAGGGCACCCGGGGAACTGAAACATCTAAGTACCCGGAGGAAAAGAAAGAAACATCGAACCCCCAAGTAGCGGCGAGCGAAAAGGGGCGAGCCTAAACCAGAATTCTTCGGAAATCTGGGGTTGCGGGACCTTCATCACGTAATTGCTAGTCCTAGTCGAAGCCACCTGGAAAGGTGCTGCACAGAAGGTA
>NZ_JARPTC010000059.1:0-338 GCF_030577015.1 Desulforamulus aquiferis
CCCACCTTCCTCCGTTTTGTCAACGGCAGTCACATTAGAGTTCCCACCTTTACGTGCTGGCAACTAATCTTAGGGGTTGCGCTCGTTGCGGGACTTAACCCAACATCTCACGACACGAGCTGACGACAACCATGCACCACCTGTCTACGTGTCTACCGAAGTAGAGGTCTCTATCTCTAGAGCTTTCACGCGATGTCAAGCCCTGGTAAGGTTCTTCGCGTTGCGTCGAATTAAACCACATACTCCACCGCTTGTGCGGGCCCCCGTCAATTCCTTTGAGTTTCAGTCTTGCGACCGTACTCCCCAGGCGGAGTGCTTATTGTGTTAACTACGGCACT
>NZ_JARPTC010000060.1:0-333 GCF_030577015.1 Desulforamulus aquiferis
ATGCCGATTATTCCAGTTTCAATCCACGCCCCCGTGCAAGGGGCGACGAACCGGAGGCAAGGACTTTAATATCTATCATCAGTTTCAATCCACGCCCCCGTGCAAGGGGCGACGAGGTAGCTTAGTTTTTGCAGGGCAGTACGGTGGGTTTCAATCCACGCCCCCGTGCAAGGGGCGACCTGGTGCTATTTAGCCCCTAAATGAGATTGGAGTCCTGTCCCACAATAATGTAAAATAATATTGACGGAGGGGATAGGACATGAAAAGTAAAAGATATCCTAAAGAGTTCAAGGATCAAGTAATAAAAGATGCCTTGGAAATCAACGATGTAGG
>NZ_JARPTC010000061.1:0-492 GCF_030577015.1 Desulforamulus aquiferis
GACAGTTTTTGATGCACCTACCGCAGCCAACGCAGGCGGTGGCGTTGTATCTATCTACAAAGTAGTTGAATTTGTGCATGAGTCTTTGTCTCCAACGGGCTTTCCCTCCGGTTCTCGGGTTGTGCCCGGAGCCGTGCAGGGTAAATAGTGGGAACATGCAGGCATCCCAGTTTCTTACCCGGCAGCCGCTGCAGTCGGTGGCCTCATCCGCTATGTCAAAACAGTGGCAGGTGGGGCACAGGTAGGTACAGGCTCCACAGCCGATGCATTTTTCGTGCAGGCTGTCCCAAAAGCTGTGCTCAAACATGCCGTTTAGTTTCTCTGCCAAGCCTTCAATATTAATGCTGCCGTCGGCCTTAATTTCTGCCTGGAGTTTGGCGGCCTCTGCCTTGGCTTCTTCTCCGGCTTCGCTAAGTCCAAGTTTTCCCAGCAGCTCTTGTCCCTTTTCGCTTATGCCTTCTACTACGTAGGCTTCCCCTATGTCGGTCAGGA
>NZ_JARPTC010000062.1:0-490 GCF_030577015.1 Desulforamulus aquiferis
TCCTGACCGACATAGGGGAAGCCTACGTAGTAGAAGGCATAAGCGAAAAGGGACAAGAGCTGCTGGGAAAACTTGGACTTAGCGAAGCCGGAGAAGAAGCCAAGGCAGAGGCCGCCAAACTCCAGGCAGAAATTAAGGCCGACGGAAGCATTAATATTGAAGGCTTGGCAGAAAAACTAAACGGCATGTTTGAGCACAGCTTTTGGGACAGCCTGCACGAAAAATGCATCGGCTGTGGAGCCTGTACCTACCTGTGCCCCACCTGCCACTGTTTTGACATAGCGGATGAGGCCACCGACTGCAGCGGCTGCCGGGTAAGAAACTGGGATGCCTGCATGTTCCCGCTATTTACCCTGCACGGCTCCGGGCACAACCCGAGAACCGGAGGGAAAGCCCGTTGGAGACAAAGACTCATGCACAAATTCAACTACTTTGTAGATAGATACAACGCCACCGCCTGCGTTGGCTGCGGTAGGTGCATCAAAAACTG
>NZ_JARPTC010000063.1:0-920 GCF_030577015.1 Desulforamulus aquiferis
CGGGCAGGATTCTCACCTGCCTTTTCGCTTACTCATACCGGCATTCTCACTTCTTAACAATCCACGGCTCCTCACGGTACCGCTTCTACTCGTTAAGAACGCTCCCCTACCAATGACATTCATCATTCCAAAGCTTCGGTGCCAGGCTTAGCCCCGTTTCATTTTCGGCGCAGGGCCACTTGACCAGTGAGCTATTACGCACTCTTTAAATGGTGGCTGCTTCTAAGCCAACATCCTGGTTGTCTGTGCAACCCCACATCCTTTTCCACTTAGCCTGTCTTTGGGACCTTAGCTGTTGGTCTGGGCTGTTTCCCTTTTGACTACGAATCTTAGCACCCGCAGTCTGACTCCCGGTTATAATTATGCGGCATTCGGAGTTTGATTGGGTTCGGTAACCCGTGAAGGCCCCTAGCCCATTCAGTGCTCTACCTCCGCTAATCTCTCACCGAGGCTAGCCCTAAAGCTATTTCGGGGAGAACCAGCTATCTCCTGGTTCGATTGGCATTTCACCCCTACCCACACCTCATCCGCCTCCTTTTCAACGAAGGTCGGTTCGAGCCTCCACTTTATTTTACTAAAGCTTCACTCTGGACATGGGTAGATCACCAGGTTTCGGGTCTACTCCAACGTACATTGCGCCCTATTAAGACTTGCTTTCGCTTCGGCTCCGGCTTTCCTGCCTTAACCTGCACGTTAGATGTAACTCGCCGGTCCGTTCTACAAAAAGTACGCCGTCAGGCTTTTAACGCCCTTCGACAGCTTGTAGGCACACGGTTTCAGGTTCTATTTCACTCCCCTCCCGGGGTGCTTTTCACCTTTCCCTCACGGTACTTGTTCACTATCGGTCGCTAAGAGTATTTAGCCTTGGGGGGTGGTCCCCCCTGATTCCCACGGGGTTTCTCGTGTCCCGCAGTACTTGG
>NZ_JARPTC010000064.1:0-553 GCF_030577015.1 Desulforamulus aquiferis
GTTCTCTGCTTCGACTTGCGTCTAACACTTCCCCTTAACCTTCCAGCACCGGGCAGGCGTCAGCCCCTATACGTCAGCTTTCGCTTTAGCAGGGACCTGTGTTTTTGGTAAACAGTCGCTTGGGCCTTTTCTCTGCGGCCTCTTCTCGCTCTACAAGTTAATGTGTCACGATATAGAGGCACCCCTTCTCCCTAAGTTACGGGGTCATTTTGCCGAGTTCCTTAACGAGGGTTCTCTCGCGCGCCTTAGGATTCTCACCCCACCTACCTGTGTCGGTTTGCGGTACGGGCACCTTTTACCTCGCTAGAAGCTTTTCTTGGCAGTTTGGGATCAGCCACTTCGCTACTTGTTTTCGCTCCCCTTCACCTCTCAGGCTTTACAAGAGACGGATTTGCCTATCTCTTACCCTACGGGCTTGGACCAGCTTTTCCAACCGCTGGCTTGACTTACCCTCCTGCGTCACTCCTTCACTCAAACGGTATTTGGTGGTATCGGATTCTCAACCGATTGTCCATCGCCTACGCCTTGCGGCCTCGGCTTAGGTCCCGACTTA
>NZ_JARPTC010000065.1:0-761 GCF_030577015.1 Desulforamulus aquiferis
TCCTACGGCATACAGATTTCAGATTTAAGATATTCATAAGTCTGTATATCCGCTTATGATTAACATTAAGATTATTTTCCCGGTTTAGTCTAATTGTCATCTGGCGGTATCCAAGAATTCCGTTTCTTTCTTCATAGGCATCCTTAATCATGGGAAGCAACTCTTTGTTTAATTTCTCATTATTACTTTCTTTCCTGTTGAGCCATTTATAATACGAAGAACGTTGTATACCGAGAATCTTACAAAGTTCACTTATGGGATATGATTTCGTGTCATTCAGATCACGTATTGTGAAATATATAGTTTCATATCTTACCTGGCTTAGAACCGCATTCTTTCTAGCTCGTCCAGCTTTTTTAGAATATCAATCTCCATCTGCTTTCTTTTATTCTCAGCCTGGAGTAACTTATTCTGGGCCCTTAGCTTCTCAACTTCAGACATCTCATCTTCGGATTTTCTTTTCCCTCGTTTGTCCTGAAGTGCATCCACACCGTCTGTTAAGTATTTATTTGTCCAGGAATAAATTTGCTGATATGATACCTGGAATTTCTGTGCTGTTTCGGCATAATTCTGTTGATGTTCAATGCAGTATTTAACAATTTCTATTCTTTGATCGTAGGTAGTTGCTCGTCCTTTAGCCATGATTGGTGTTCCTCCTGATCCGGAAGTTTTTAACGTCTCATGACCATTATATTTAAAAATCCAGTTACGTAACTGACGAGTTGATTTAATACCATATCTTTTACATATTTCCATGTGTG
>NZ_JARPTC010000066.1:0-297 GCF_030577015.1 Desulforamulus aquiferis
CTTAAATAGAAATTTTCAATCCAATGAATTTGGTACAAAATGGCTAACTGATGTGACCGAAATGAAGTATGGTCTTCAAAGCAAAGCTTATCTTAGTGCAATCCTTGATTTGGCAGATAAAAGTGTTGTCTCTTTTGTGGTTGGACATTTCAACAACAATGAACTTGTTTTTAGAACTTTTGATATAGCACATCAGACATATCCGGATGCTAAACCACTCTTTCACAGCGATCGTGGCTTCCAATATACGAGTAAAAGATTCAAGAAAAAATTGGATGATGCAGGAATGACCCAAAG
>NZ_JARPTC010000067.1:0-619 GCF_030577015.1 Desulforamulus aquiferis
AAGTACTGCGGGACACGAGAAACCCCGTGGGAATCAGGGGGGACCACCCCCCAAGGCTAAATACTCTTAGCGACCGATAGTGAACAAGTACCGTGAGGGAAAGGTGAAAAGCACCCCGGGAGGGGAGTGAAATAGAACCTGAAACCATGTGCCTACAAGCTGTCGAAGGGCGTTAAAAGCCTGACGGCGTACTTTTTGTAGAACGGACCGGCGAGTTACATCTAACGTGCAGGTTAAGGCAGGAAAGCCGGAGCCGAAGCGAAAGCAAGTCTTAATAGGGCGCAATGTACGTTGGAGTAGACCCGAAACCTGGTGATCTACCCATGTCCAGAGTGAAGCTTTAGTAAAATAAAGTGGAGGCTCGAACCGACCTTCGTTGAAAAGGAGGCGGATGAGGTGTGGGTAGGGGTGAAATGCCAATCGAACCAGGAGATAGCTGGTTCTCCCCGAAATAGCTTTAGGGCTAGCCTCGGTTTAAGATTAGCGGAGGTAGAGCACTGAATGGGCTAGGGGCCTTCACGGGTTACCGAACCCAATCAAACTCCGAATGCCGCATAATTATAACCGGGAGTCAGACTGCGGGTGCTAAGATTCGTAGTCAAAAGGGAAACAGCCCAGA
>NZ_JARPTC010000068.1:0-297 GCF_030577015.1 Desulforamulus aquiferis
AACTAAACAGGTAGATGATAAATGATCGACCAGAGTTTCTTGAACCTATGGTTCAAGGTACTCCTTAGAAAGGAGGTGATCCAGCCGCACCTTCCGATACGGCTACCTTGTTACGACTTCACCCCAATCATCAACCCCACCTTCGACGGCTGCCCCTCTTACGAGTTAGCTCACCGGCTTCGGGTGTTGTCAACTTTCGTGGTGTGACGGGCGGTGTGTACAAGGCCCGGGAACGTATTCACCGCAGTATGCTGACCTGCGATTACTAGCGATTCCGACTTCATGTAGTCGAGTTGC
>NZ_JARPTC010000069.1:0-293 GCF_030577015.1 Desulforamulus aquiferis
CGGGACCTAAGCCGAGGCCGCAAGGCGTAGGCGATGGACAATCGGTTGAGAATCCGATACCACCAAATACCGTTTGAGTGAAGGAGTGACGCAGGAGGGTAAGTCAAGCCAGCGGTTGGAAAAGCTGGTCCAAGCCCGTAGGGTGAGAGATAGGCAAATCCGTCTCTTGTAAAGCCTGAGAGGTGAAGGGGAGCGAAAACAAGTAGCGAAGTGGCTGATCCCAAACTGCCAAGAAAAGCTTCTAGCGAGGTAAAAGGTGCCCGTACCGCAAACCGACACAGGTAGGTGGGGTG
>NZ_JARPTC010000070.1:0-293 GCF_030577015.1 Desulforamulus aquiferis
TGATAAATGATCGACCAGAGTTTCTTGAACCGAAGGTTCAAGGTACTCCTTAGAAAGGAGGTGATCCAGCCGCACCTTCCGATACGGCTACCTTGTTACGACTTCACCCCAATCATCAACCCCACCTTCGACGGCTGCCTCTCTTGCGAGTTAGCTCACCGGCTTCGGGTGTTGTCAACTTTCGTGGTGTGACGGGCGGTGTGTACAAGGCCCGGGAACGTATTCACCGCAGTATGCTGACCTGCGATTACTAGCGATTCCGACTTCATGTAGTCGAGTTGCAGACTACAATC
>NZ_JARPTC010000071.1:0-396 GCF_030577015.1 Desulforamulus aquiferis
GAAAAGCCACGAGGAGCCGCAAGCAGGCGTTAATCCGTGGATACCCGAATGGGGCAACCCGGCGGAGCAAAACTCCGTCACCCTATGCTGAACACATAGGCATAGAGGAGGGCACCCGGGGAACTGAAACATCTAAGTACCCGGAGGAAAAGAAAGAAACATCGAACCCCCAAGTAGCGGCGAGCGAAAAGGGGCGAGCCTAAACCAGAATTCTTCGGAAATCTGGGGTTGCGGGACCTTCATCACGTGATTGCTAGTCCTAGTCGAAGCCACCTGGAAAGGTGCTGCACAGAAGGTAAAACACCTGTAGACGAAAGGACGAAGATTGCAGAAGGAATCCCAAGTACTGCGGGACACGAGAAACCCCGTGGGAATCAGGGGGGACCACCCCCCAAG
>NZ_JARPTC010000072.1:0-301 GCF_030577015.1 Desulforamulus aquiferis
GCGCCTCCGTTACCTTTTGGGAGGCGACCGCCCCAGTCAAACTGCCCACCTGACACTGTCCTCAATCCAGCTTCATGGACTAAAGTTAGAATTTCAATACTTAAAGGGTGGTATCCCAACGGTGACTCCATAAGTACTGGCGTACCTATCTCTCAGTCTCCCACCTATCCTGTACATCAAATACCAAAACCCAATGTCAAGCTACAGTAAAGCTCCACGGGGTCTTTCTGTCCTGTCGCAGGTAGACGGCATCTTCACCGTCATTACAATTTCACCGAGCCCCTCGTTGAGACAGTGCCCA
>NZ_JARPTC010000073.1:0-295 GCF_030577015.1 Desulforamulus aquiferis
TTACCCTCCTGCGTCACTCCTTCACTCAAACGGTATTTGGTGGTATCGGATTCTCAACCGATTGTCCATCGCCTACGCCTTGCGGCCTCGGCTTAGGTCCCGACTTACTCTGGGCGGACGAACCTTCCCCAGAAAACCTTAGGTTTTCAGCGGGCAGGATTCTCACCTGCCTTTTCGCTTACTCATACCGGCATTCTCACTTCTTAACAATCCACGGCTCCTCACGGTACCGCTTCTACTCGTTAAGAACGCTCCCCTACCAATGACATTCATCATTCCAAAGCTTCGGTGCCAG
>NZ_JARPTC010000074.1:0-344 GCF_030577015.1 Desulforamulus aquiferis
CAGTGCCGTAGTTAACACAATAAGCACTCCGCCTGGGGAGTACGGTCGCAAGACTGAAACTCAAAGGAATTGACGGGGGCCCGCACAAGCGGTGGAGTATGTGGTTTAATTCGACGCAACGCGAAGAACCTTACCAGGGCTTGACATCCTCTGAAAAGCATAGAGATATGCTCCTTATCCTTCGGGGTAACAGAGAGACAGGTGGTGCATGGTTGTCGTCAGCTCGTGTCGTGAGATGTTGGGTTAAGTCCCGCAACGAGCGCAACCCCTAAGATTAGTTGCCAGCACGTAAAGGTGGGAACTCTAATGTGACTGCCGTTGACAAAACGGAGGAAGGTGGGGAT
>NZ_JARPTC010000075.1:0-299 GCF_030577015.1 Desulforamulus aquiferis
TTTTGTCAACGGCAGTCACATTAGAGTTCCCACCTTTACGTGCTGGCAACTAATCTTAGGGGTTGCGCTCGTTGCGGGACTTAACCCAACATCTCACGACACGAGCTGACGACAACCATGCACCACCTGTCTCTCTGTTACCCCGAAGGGTAAGGAGCATATCTCTATGCTTTTCAGAGGATGTCAAGCCCTGGTAAGGTTCTTCGCGTTGCGTCGAATTAAACCACATACTCCACCGCTTGTGCGGGCCCCCGTCAATTCCTTTGAGTTTCAGTCTTGCGACCGTACTCCCCAGGCGG
>NZ_JARPTC010000076.1:0-757 GCF_030577015.1 Desulforamulus aquiferis
CGTCGGTAGTTAAATCATTCCGCAGCCCTTAGGGCTGTCAAGGCCGCCGGACCATCATTGTATAACTTAGCCTTTTCTGGCTGTTATGAAATTCAATGAAAAAATGAGATTATGGGAGATGGCTCTAACAATAGGGGGTTAAACCGAATCATGGGAAGCAACTCTTTGTTTAATTTCTCATTATTACTTTCTTTCCTGTTGAGCCATTTATAATACGAAGAACGTTGTATACCGAGAATCTTACAAAGTTCACTTATGGGATATGATTTCGTGTCATTCAGATCACGTATTGTGAAATATATAGTTTCATATCTTACCTGGCTTAGAACCGCCTTCTTTCTAGCTCGTCCAGCTTTTTTAGAATATCAATCTCCATCTGCTTTCTTTTATTCTCAGCCTGGAGTAACTTATTCTGGGCCCTTAGCTTCTCAACTTCAGACATCTCATCTTCGGATTTTCTTTTCCCTCGTTTGTCCTGAAGTGCATCCACACCGTCTGTTAAGTATTTATTTGTCCAGGAATAAATTTGCTGATATGATACCTGGAATTTCTGTGCTGTTTCGGCATAATTCTGTTGATGTTCAATGCAGTATTTAACAATTTCTATTCTTTCATCGTAGGTAGTTGCTCGTCCTTTAGCCATGATTGGTGTTCCTCCTGATCCGGAAGTTTTTAACGTCTCATGACCATTATATTTAAAAATCCAGTTACGTAACTGACGAGTTGATTTAATACCATATCTTTTACATATTTCCAT
>NZ_JARPTC010000077.1:0-303 GCF_030577015.1 Desulforamulus aquiferis
TTGGGCACTGTCTCAACGAGGGGCTCGGTGAAATTGTAATGACGGTGAAGATGCCGTCTACCTGCGACAGGACAGAAAGACCCCGTGGAGCTTTACTGTAGCTTGACATTGGGTTTTGGTATTTGATGTACAGGATAGGTGGGAGACATGGAAGTAGGTACGCCAGTACTTATGGAGTCACCGTTGGGATACCACCCTTTAAGTATTGAAATTCTAACTTTAGTCCATGAAGCTGGATTGAGGACAGTGTCAGGTGGGCAGTTTGACTGGGGCGGTCGCCTCCCAAAAGGTAACGGAGGCGCC
>NZ_JARPTC010000078.1:0-438 GCF_030577015.1 Desulforamulus aquiferis
CTCACGGTACTTGTTCACTATCGGTCGCTAAGAGTATTTAGCCTTGGGGGGTGGTCCCCCCTGATTCCCACGGGGTTTCTCGTGTCCCGCAGTACTTGGGATTCCTTCTGCAATCTTCGTCCTTTCGTCTACAGGTGTTTTACCTTCTATGCAGCACCTTTCCAGGTGGCTTCGACTAGGACTAGCAATTACGTGATGAAGGTCCCGCAACCCCAGATTTCCGAAGAATTCTGGTTTAGGCTCGCCCCTTTTCGCTCGCCGCTACTTGGGGGTTCGATGTTTCTTTCTCTTCCTCCGGGTACTTAGATGTTTCAGTTCCCCGGGTGCCCTCCTCTATGCCTATGTGTTCAGCATAGGGTGACGGAGTTTTGCTCCGCCGGGTTGCCCCATTCGGGTATCCACGGATTAACGCCTGCTTGCGGCTCCTCGTGGCTTTTC
>NZ_JARPTC010000079.1:0-295 GCF_030577015.1 Desulforamulus aquiferis
GCCACTAACATAGTGGCAGTCTCCGGGGTGTCAGCCAGAGGTTAGTATTGCATCAGCTCCGGAACGCAGGCCTGCTATGATAAAGAGCGGATTTATCCGGCCGGAGCAGGGCACCCGCACTACCCGGACGTTCGGGGGGTATTGCAATCGCCCTACCCCTGCCAGGTCTGCACCGGCATAGCTGCACCAGTTGCACAGAAACGCTACAATTTTAGGTTCTTGTTCGCCCATTTTCTTCCCTCCTACCTCGAAATTGGAAGTCCGAAGTTCGTTATTCGAGGTTCGATTATTTTAG
>NZ_JARPTC010000080.1:0-407 GCF_030577015.1 Desulforamulus aquiferis
AGCCTGGCACCGAAGCTTTGGAATGATGAATGTCATTGGTAGGGGAGCGTTCTTAACGAGTAGAAGCGGTACCGTGAGGAGCCGTGGATTGTTAAGAAGTGAGAATGCCGGTATGAGTAAGCGAAAAGGCAGGTGAGAATCCTGCCCGCCGAAAACCTAAGGTTTTCTGGGGAAGGTTCGTCCGCCCAGAGTAAGTCGGGACCTAAGCCGAGGCCGCAAGGCGTAGGCGATGGACAATCGGTTGAGAATCCGATACCACCAGATACCGTTTGAGTGAAGGAGTGACGCAGGAGGGTAAGTCAAGCCAGCGGTTGGAAAAGCTGGTCCAAGCCCGTAGGGTAAGAGATAGGCAAATCCGTCTCTTGTAAAGCCTGAGAGGTGAAGGGGAGCGAAAACAAGTAGCGAAG
>NZ_JARPTC010000081.1:0-294 GCF_030577015.1 Desulforamulus aquiferis
TTGCCACTAACATAGTGGCAGTCTCCGGGGTGTCAGCCAGAGGTTAGTATTGCATCAGCTCCGGAACGCAGGCCTGCTATGATAAAGAGCGGATTTATCCGGCCGGAGCAGGGCACCCGCACTACCCGGACGTTCGGGGGGTATTGCAGTCGCCCTACCCCTGCCAGGTCTGCACCGGCATAGCTGCACCAGTTGCACAGAAACGCTACAATTTTAGGTTCTTGTTCGCCCATTTTCTTCCCTCCTACCTCGAAATTGGAAGTCCGAAGTTCGTTATTCGAGGTTCGATTATTT
>NZ_JARPTC010000082.1:0-451 GCF_030577015.1 Desulforamulus aquiferis
CAATTTCACCGAGCCCCTCGTTGAGACAGTGCCCAAATCGTTACGCCTTTCGTGCGGGTCAGAACTTACCTGACAAGGAATTTCGCTACCTTAGGACCGTTATAGTTACGGCCGCCGTTTACTGGGGCTTCGGTTCTCTGCTTCGACTTGCGTCTAACACTTCCCCTTAACCTTCCAGCACCGGGCAGGCGTCAGCCCCTATACGTCAGCTTTCGCTTTAGCAGGGACCTGTGTTTTTGGTAAACAGTCGCTTGGGCCTTTTCTCTGCGGCCTCTTCTCGCTCTACAAGTTAATGTGTCACGATATTGAGGCACCCCTTCTCCCTAAGTTACGGGGTCATTTTGCCGAGTTCCTTAACGAGGGTTCTCTCGCGCGCCTTAGGATTCTCACCCCACCTACCTGTGTCGGTTTGCGGTACGGGCACCTTTTACCTCGCTAGAAGCTTTTCTTG
>NZ_JARPTC010000083.1:0-299 GCF_030577015.1 Desulforamulus aquiferis
TAACGCGTGGATAACCTGCCTGATAGCCCGGGATAACAGCTGGAAACGGCTGCTAATACCGGATACGCTGAGCAGAACGCATGTTCTACTTAGGAAAGATTTATCACTATCAGATGGATCCGCGTCCCATTAGCTAGTTGGTGGTGTAACGGACCACCAAGGCGACGATGGGTAGCCGGCCTGAGAGGGCGAACGGCCACACTGGGACTGAGACACGGCCCAGACTCCTACGGGAGGCAGCAGTGGGGAATCTTCCGCAATGGGCGAAAGCCTGACGGAGCAACGCCGCGTGAGGGAAG
>NZ_JARPTC010000084.1:0-291 GCF_030577015.1 Desulforamulus aquiferis
ATGCGCAATATTAATAATAGTTCAGGAAGACTAGTCTTAGGACGAGAGAACCACATTTTATCAGGAAAAGACCATATTACAGACATACTAGGAGGTTTGAGCTTTAAGATATCAGCCTCCTCATTTTTTCAGGTTAACCCCCTTCAGACGGAAGTCTTATATAATAAGGCCTTAGAATTAGCTAGAATTAAAAATAACGAAACTGTAGTTGATGCCTATTGTGGTATCGGAACAATCGCTCTGTTCTTTGCACACCAGGCAAAACAGGTGATCGGTGTAGAAGTAATTGCT
>NZ_JARPTC010000085.1:0-290 GCF_030577015.1 Desulforamulus aquiferis
ATCTTCACCGTCATTACAATTTCACCGAGCCCCTCGTTGAGACAGTGCCCAAATCGTTACGCCTTTCGTGCGGGTCAGAACTTACCTGACAAGGAATTTCGCTACCTTAGGACCGTTATAGTTACGGCCGCCGTTTACTGGGGCTTCAGTTCTCTGCTTCGACTTGCGTCTAACACTTCCCCTTAACCTTCCAGCACCGGGCAGGCGTCAGCCCCTATACGTCAGCTTTCGCTTTAGCAGGGACCTGTGTTTTTGGTAAACAGTCGCTTGGGCCTTTTCTCTGCGGCCTC
>NZ_JARPTC010000086.1:0-289 GCF_030577015.1 Desulforamulus aquiferis
ACATCGTTGATTTCCAAGGCATCTTTTATTACTTGATCCTTGAACTCTTTAGGATATCTTTTACTTTTCATGTCCTATCCCCTCCGTCAATATTATTTTACATTATTGTGGGACAGGACTCCAATCTCATTTAGGGGCTAAATAGGATTAAGGATGCCTATGAAGAAAGAAACGGAATTCTTGGATACCGCCAGATGACAATTAGACTAAACCGGGAAAATAATCTTAATGTTAATCATAAGCGGATATACAGACTTATGAATATCTTAAATCTGAAATCTGTATGCCG
>NZ_JARPTC010000087.1:0-299 GCF_030577015.1 Desulforamulus aquiferis
TTTGGGCACTGTCTCAACGAGGGGCTCGGTGAAATTGTAATGACGGTGAAGATGCCGTCTACCTGCGACAGGACAGAAAGACCCCGTGGAGCTTTACTGTAGCTTGACATTGGGTTTTGGTATTTGATGTACAGGATAGGTGGGAGACTTAGAAGTAGGTACGCCAGTACTTATGGAGTCACCGTTGGGATACCACCCTTTAAGTATTGAAATTCTAACTTTAGTCCATGAAGCTGGATTGAGGACAGTGTCAGGTGGGCAGTTTGACTGGGGCGGTCGCCTCCCAAAAGGTAACGGAG
>NZ_JARPTC010000088.1:0-293 GCF_030577015.1 Desulforamulus aquiferis
CTCCGTTACCTTTTGGGAGGCGACCGCCCCAGTCAAACTGCCCACCTGACACTGTCCTCAATCCAGCTTCATGGACTAAAGTTAGAATTTCAATACTTAAAGGGTGGTATCCCAACGGTGACTCCATAAGTACTGGCGTACCTATCTCTAAGTCTCCCACCTATCCTGTACATCAAATACCAAAACCCAATGTCAAGCTACAGTAAAGCTCCACGGGGTCTTTCTGTCCTGTCGCAGGTAGACGGCATCTTCACCGTCATTACAATTTCACCGAGCCCCTCGTTGAGACAGTG
>NZ_JARPTC010000089.1:0-278 GCF_030577015.1 Desulforamulus aquiferis
ATGCGCAATATTAATAATAGTTCAGGAAGACTAGTCTTAGGACGAGAGAACCACATTTTATCAGGAAAAGACCATATTACAGACATACTAGGAGGTTTGAGCTTTAAGATATCAGCCTCCTCATTTTTTCAGGTTAACCCCCTTCAGAGGGAAGTCTTATATAATAAGGCCTTAGAATTAGCTAGAATTAAAAATAACGAAACTGTAGTTGATGCCTATTGTGGTATCGGAACAATCGCTCTGTTCTTTGCACACCAGGCAAAACAGGTGATCGGTGT
>NZ_JARPTC010000090.1:0-290 GCF_030577015.1 Desulforamulus aquiferis
TAGTCTGCAACTCGACTACATGAAGTCGGAATCGCTAGTAATCGCAGGTCAGCATACTGCGGTGAATACGTTCCCGGGCCTTGTACACACCGCCCGTCACACCACGAAAGTTGACAACACCCGAAGCCGGTGAGCTAACTCGTAAGAGAGGCAGCCGTCGAAGGTGGGGTTGATGATTGGGGTGAAGTCGTAACAAGGTAGCCGTATCGGAAGGTGCGGCTGGATCACCTCCTTTCTAAGGAGTACCTTGAACCTTCGGTTCAAGAAACTCTGGTCGATCATTTATCATC
>NZ_JARPTC010000091.1:0-281 GCF_030577015.1 Desulforamulus aquiferis
GACCACCAAGGCGACGATGGGTAGCCGGCCTGAGAGGGCGAACGGCCACACTGGGACTGAGACACGGCCCAGACTCCTACGGGAGGCAGCAGTGGGGAATCTTCCGCAATGGGCGAAAGCCTGACGGAGCAACGCCGCGTGAGGGACGAAGGCCTTCGGGTTGTAAACCTCTGTTTTCAGGGACGAACAAATGACGGTACCTGAAGAGTAAGCTCCGGCTAACTACGTGCCAGCAGCCGCGGTAATACGTAGGGAGCAAGCGTTGTCCGGATTTACTGGGC
>NZ_JARPTC010000092.1:0-463 GCF_030577015.1 Desulforamulus aquiferis
CGGGTTGCCCCATTCGGGTATCCACGGATTAACGCCTGCTTGCGGCTCCTCGTGGCTTTTCGCAGCTTTCCACGCCCTTCTTCGGCTCTTAGCGCCAAGGCATCCACCATGTGCCCTTTTCTTCTTGACCTACTTGCTTTTCTTACTTTTCGAGATGTAATTAGCTTAATGTTTTCCGCGGCATTTCCCACTTCCAACCTCTCACTTCTCGCATCTCATTTGCTCGGCTACATTGCTGTATCCTGCAAAATTGTATTACTACGACGCTTTACTTTTCACTGTTCAGTTTTCAAGGAACATTTTTTAAGTCACGGGAAACGTCCCCGTGCTTCCCGGATTTATGATTTTACTCTCTGAGAGTCTTAAAATCAACCGGAAGTTTCTGGTTGATTTTAGAGTACTTCTCTAGTTGGGTTCTTTTTCGAACTTCGAATTCCGAACCTCGAACCTCGAGAAGGTCTCT
>NZ_JARPTC010000093.1:0-283 GCF_030577015.1 Desulforamulus aquiferis
CCACGGCAGAAAAGGAAGAACAGCATAACCTCCGTCAGGAATATTTAAAAGGTATTCGTGGACAAGTGGAACAATCCCTTTCACAGATTAAATTTGTTGAGGACGAGCCTTCCTGCGGGTGCGGCAGCCATCATCACAAAAAAAAAAACAATCATAGCTGCGGTTGTGGCAGCCATAGCAAAAATAATGGCCCTAAACCCATACATTAATAATAAAAGGCGGAGACAGTAATGTTTAAGACAATTTTATTTGACCTGGACGGCACACTGCTGCCAATGGATAT
>NZ_JARPTC010000094.1:0-250 GCF_030577015.1 Desulforamulus aquiferis
TAAGCTTCGGCCACCAGTAGTTTCAATCCACGCCCCCGTGCAAGGGGCGACGTCTTTTGTTCAGGTCCGTTACACCTCCATTAATGGTTTCAATCCACGCCCCCGTGCAAGGGGCGACGGTCAAAGAGTTTTCCGAGATGCCGATTATTCCAGTTTCAATCCACGCCCCCGTGCAAGGGGCGACGAACCGGAGGCAAGGACTTTAATATCTATCATCAGTTTCAATCCACGCCCCCGTGCAAGGGGCGAC
>NZ_JARPTC010000095.1:0-234 GCF_030577015.1 Desulforamulus aquiferis
CCTCCCGTAGGAGTCTGGGCCGTGTCTCAGTCCCAGTGTGGCCGTTCGCCCTCTCAGGCCGGCTACCCATCGTCGCCTTGGTGGTCCATTACACCACCAACTAGCTAATGGGACGCGGATCCATCTGATAGTGATAAATCTTTCCTAAGTAGAACATGCGTTCTGCTCAGCGTATCCGGTATTAGCAGCCGTTTCCAGCTGTTATCCCGGGCTATCAGGCAGGTTATCCACGCG